>NZ_JBEZJP010000246.1:0-11788 GCF_040653175.1 Actinomadura sp. NPDC048032 | reverse complement strand
CCGAGACACGATCGCGCGGGCGATCGGAGCTCTGGAGACGGAGGGCTACGTCTGGGCTGTCCAGGGCCGAGGGAGCATCGTCCGCCACGGCATGATGCGGCTACGCAGGCCACGAGGAAACCTGGTGAAGCGGAACGTAGCCACAGAAAGCCCGGGGTACTCCTTCCCATCGGCGTCTGGACAGGAGGTGTGGAAGCATCACGTCCCACCAACCTCCTCATATGAACCGCTGACTGACCCGCGAATCGCGGGTCTGCTGGGTGTCCCAGTAGGCAGCTCGGTGATGCGTCGCTTCCGGGTGACCGGCCCCGCCTCCGAACCGCCGTTTCAGATCAACATCTCGTGGATCCACCCTCGTGGCGTCGAGGCCGCCCCGGAGGTTGCATCCCAAGCACCTGGCCCCGGGGACTGGCTGTATCGCCTGGAGAAGGCCGGCCACTGGCCGATCACCTGGATGGAACTCCACCGCGCCCGCATGCCCAGCAAGGACGAGGCACGGCTACTGGAGATCCCACTCAGCTTGCCGGTGCTGGAGATCGTGCGGGTGGGCACGTCGGGAGGAGACGACAAGCCCATAGAGGTGACGGAGTACATCGTGGCCAGCGATCGAGTCGAGACCGTCCATGTCCTGCATCGCGATGAGTCGGCACAGGACCCGTGGCCGGAGGAATCTACGGATTCTGACGACGCGCAGACGGAGACGTGAGCGGGCATGAGCTTCACAGTCGAAGCGGCTGCGCGCACGCATGTCGGGCTCGTGCGCCGTCGCAATGAAGACTCGGTCTATGCAGGCAAATCACTGTTCGCGGTCGCCGATGGCCTCGGCGGCCACGTGGCCGGCGATACGGCCAGCGCCACAGCGATCCAGGCTCTGCGCCGCTATGACCGCCTTGTCGCCGAGGCAGACCTTGTAAGTGTTGCCGGACAGGCAGTCAGCGCAGCTAATACAGCTCTGCGCAACAAGATCGAAGCTGAGCCAGAACTGGCGGGAATGGGCACCACCCTGGTCGCGATGCTTTGGTCCGGGTCAAAGTTCGTGCTGGCAAACGTGGGCGACTCTCGCGGCTACCTGTTGCGCGCTAGCCGCACCCCACAGATGATCCCGATTACCGAGGATCACATTTACGGCAACCTGATGTCCGACGCCGCCAGCGTGCCGCACTTGCCCGAGCGGCTGGCCCGCTTCCTCGACGGCCGCCCTGATGGCCGATCACCCGATCTGACCACAAGAAACCTCCAGGCTGGTGATCGGTTCCTACTGTGCTCAGACGGGCTGAGCCCAGTCGTGCCCAACGATCTCATACAGGCCCGCCTGGCCTCGTCCACCAATTCGGGCGGCACGGCCGACCATCTGATTAGTCTGGCCATCGACCACGGCGGCCCGGACAACGTCACCGTTATCGTCATGGATGTTCGAGACCCGAATAACGGTGCGACCTGATCACCTAAGCTGGAATCCGAACTTGCACTACTCGGCTCCTAGCCGATTTAAGGCTCCGTGAGGACAAAGTTCACAGGATGAACAAACACAGGCGAGATTTGTCGGCAGTGAACACTGTTCAGTGCAGCCGTGAGAGCCTTCACAAGTCCGAGGCAATTCGAATTCTTGGACAACTTCAGATTATCGAAACCGAAAATTCCCGTCTCCCGGACCTCTCCTGTACTGTCCATCCCGCCACCTGCCCCGACGTAAAGCGGACTATCTTTTTTGGCTCCGCTTTGGGTCCCGAGACGGCTATCAGGATGAAATCTTCAGCTTCATATACTAGGAAAGTTTTAGGCAGAATTTTCCCCGAAGCATTGGTCGGGATACCGAGATCTGTCGCGGCTGGCACCGCTTCCTTTTGCAATATAACTACCACCACGGCTGGCTTCATGCCGCCGAGGGAAGGTGGGACCCGCGGAAGGACCGTCAATGCCATGAGTCCGAGAAATGCCAACGAAGCAATGGGAAAAATCAAGATCAAGAAGAGAATGGGACCTATTTTTTGAAGAACGAATACCCCTTCACCCTCCCCCACCCTAAGTCCGAGGGCCCTGGACTTGATCTCCAATCTCCGACCACCCCAGGCGAGATCAATTATTAGCTTGACAATAACTCCAGGCAGCATGGCCGTAATGCATAGCGCCACCGCCGTCTCAAAATCCAACTTCAAAAAGTCCGCAAAACGATATATAAGTCGACACGGTACAGCTGCAAGAACAGCACAACAGGCGAATTTGAAGATCAAAGCAGACTTGACTTGACCTGGCCGTATTTGCCTGATCTGGCGAATGACAATCTGACATCCAACAATAAGTAGATAAGCAGAACTTGATCCAATGCCGGCCAAAACGCCCGTAAAAATATACCGCGGCTTTAGCAGGCCAAAATCTGATACTCCGAACACATAGAGGTAGGCATTGTGCATGACGAGACCTGCGCTATAGGTAATTATGAAGGCAGCCCCTAAAATATGTCCAATATTCTCCAAGCTCGGCCATTTGTAGTTTGAGTTGCCAGCCTCTCCGCCCGAAGATGACTCTTGATGCTCGACATTCTCGTTATCGCGTTGATTGGTCATGTGACTCATGCTCCCACGTCCGGGCGCCGCAGGTGAGACAAACGATGAAATGAGCGCACCAGCCACCCCCGAGGTGAGGCGTGACTGGGCCTGAGGTTCCCTCGCTTAGGCCAAGAGCAACCGAAGAAGCCCCGGACGCCTTAGGATGACCAGGACCTCTTGTATCAAGCTACACGTCATGCTGCTTGCGGCTACCCAACTCTCGTGGCCCTTCCGGAGCGGAGTTGCACGTTGGTTGACGACTGACGCGACTGAGCGCGGACCCTGGCGGCCGGTCAACGTACGAGGACAGTGCAAGGCCTGGTGAGTAACCGTCAAGGATGCTTCGAGTCAAATCACGGAGGTCACGGTCGCGACTGTCGAGTGCGTTCAATAAGATCGCGCAACTCGACCGGGGTGGGCCATGGTGCCGCCCGGTGGATCATGCGATGGCAGTTGGCACACAGCAAGGCCAGATCCTCCAACTTGGTACTGGTCTCGCCGGATGCGTGTAGCGGAATGACATGATGACACTCGATGTAGTCGGCGCCTCGGTGTCCGTACGTTTGAATGAAGCTAAACCCGCATGCTTCACAAGCCAAGTCCGGATTCGATTTCCGAGCATGTGCGATTTTCCGGGTTCGCAGGCCGCGGTCTCGCTCGCGCACCAAGTGCCGGCGAAAGAGGAGGCGCCCTTCAGGAGCGCTAGTTTCTAGCTCCTCAAGGGTGTCTGCCAAATCCGGAACCGCGAATGTCCCCAAGAGCGCACCCTCGCGGATAATTTGCGCACTCGCCGCCATACGGTCCGGGTCATCGAGGAAGATGCGCAGCACCTTACGGTCAGTCTCCCCGCCGTTGGTGGGCTTGCCCTTGTACGCGGGATGTTGCGTGGCAAGGTCTGCGGTTTTGCGCCGAACACTGCTGGAACTGCGGAAACGTGCATCTCGCGACTCCTCCGCATGAATAGGGAGTCTCCGCAAGATCCTCGAGAGCTCAACAGCTCTGGGATCGGTGTCCTCCAGAGGCTTCCAGTTATTGCGTGCTAGCGCGTCGCAGGCGAGAACAACCTCATCCCATGTCCAGTTAGGATTCCGCTTCCGCGGAACTACGTTGCTCCTGCTCACCAGATCGTGAGCTCCGACAGCAGCCAGCCCTTTGAACTGTTTCCACTGCTCGTCGGTCCAATGATGAGGATTGGAAGCGAACGGCTGGGTGAGCAGAGTAGAGGCCGCTAGTGTTGGCTCAGCCTTGATAGCCTCACGCGTGATTGGAGGGCTGATCGTGTGGGTCACCGTAATCGGAACGACCCATCGGACCCCCGTCGGAGCCTCTCCCTCAACCCAGTAGTGTGCGTCCGCCGTCTCCCAGGTCTGGTGCGGATGTCCGGCAACCTCCCCGATCGCCGTGGCTCCACCAGATGGACCGCTCTGCCACAAGACAACGGGCTCTCCAGGGCTGATCATGTCGCGATAGCGTCCGATGGTCCACATCGCAGGTACGCCGCCATCCTGGAGCATCTCGCCCAGGCGAAAGACCTTGGGGTTGCAGACCAAGACCCAAGCGGACATAGGGAACCTCATCTCTGTGCACTGCAGGCATTCCCTGCTTATCAGTTCTCACTGTCAAAGTTGGGGGGTTGAAGCGAATCGCCGGCCGACACCTTGCCTCTCGCTTAAGCGACCAACTGGGTGGACTCCGTCAACTACGCGATGGACGCAGAGGAACAGAACTCAAGACCCCAGAGCGTGTACCGAACATCAAACGTCAGCCGCACACCCGGTCCACACAGATCGAAAGCACCTGAACGCGAGCAGGCTGACTGTGGACACGAAAAAGAAGACGAGTCACTTCATTTCGCTCAAAGCTGCAGCAACAATTGAACTCAACAAAGATAGACCTGCAACGATGAGTGACGCCCATTCATATGCGCCAATGCTTGATCGCGAGCCTCCCGTCGAGTCGCCTTGTGTATTCCGCCGTGCACTTTCATCTTCCTCTCTGCGCAATCGACCAAATCCGGCGAGAATTACATAGAAGGCAAACACCGCCAACAATAGAAGGACGGCCACCATCAATATGGAGTAGATGAGCCCCGGGCGCCATTTTTCTAGGGCATAATAGACGCCGAAAGCCGCCCCCGCAACCAATGCACCCACGCCCCAATGCCCGAAGCCACTGCGATTACTCAGTCCTTCTATCTCAATCAGCAATCCACATGTGGCAATGACGCCAAATCCTATCCCGATAATCGTGGTCCACGGTTCCCAGTTCCGCGCCACAGTCAGCACATCAGGAAGGAAGTAGATAAGACTTCCAGTCAAAGCAAAGGCGACAGCAATGGCAATTCCATCCAGATTGCCAGCGGCATCCTGATCTCTTTGCGTTGCCACTAAACCCCCAACTGCTTGACGTTTCCCTCATTCTAGCCAGCCCCATTGCAGGAAGCCACCGTAGCGACCCTTCACTCAGAGGTGAGTAGAAGGTGAAGGCGCCGCCGGTCGCCTCGACCCAGGAGGCCCCGAGGACCGCTCCCGGCGGATGCAGCACCAGGTTCACGTTGGACAGGCTGGAGGCGAGGACGTCGGGCACCGGCGACGCCGCCCGGAAGAGCCGCAGCCCGTGGTCGAGGGCCTCCTCGCCGCCGGGCAGGCAGGCGGCCCGCACGGTCCCCGCCCTGCCGGTGGTGACCACGGTCCCGGAGCGGACCCGCGCCACGTAGGTCAGCGTGGAGAACTCCGCCAGCGGCGGGAGCCTCGTCCCGTGATCGGCGAAGACGGCGCGGGCGTGCAGCGCTCCCCCGGTGTGGCCGGGGTTGAGCACGACCGGAAGCCGCACCCCAAGGCGGGCCAGGTCGGTGAACAGCGCGCGGTGGGCGATGCTCGGCAGGCAGACGACCGCGGCCTCGGCGCCTCGCAGCGCCTCGGCCAGGTCGGTCGTCATGACCTCCGGCGCGGCCACGCCCGTTCCGAGCACTCCCGAGTACCCGACGGCCTTGCGCGCGGTGTGCGGCGCCAGCGTCATCGGGTTGCGGTTCCACAGCCGCACGTCGTGGCCGGCCAGGGTGAGCTCGACGACGGCCGAGAGCCCGCCGGCCCCGGCGCCGAGGACGGCGACCCTCATATCCGGTACTTGTCGATCTTCGTGCGGTCGACCTCGATGCCGAGGCCCGGACCGTCGGGCACCATGACCCGCCCGTCGGCGAACCGGAACGGCTCGGCGACCAGGTCGTCGAGGTAGTAGATCCCGGCGGTCTCCGGTCCGTCGGCCCCTGCGGGCTTGGACACCGGGCAGACGCTCGGCAGGGTCGCGATGCGCAGCGCGGCGCCGAGTTGGAGGTTGGCGGCGTTGCCGATGCCGGTCTCGATGGACCCGCCGATGTCGCAGTACATGCCGAGGTCCTCGGCGATCTCGGCCTGCCGCCGCGCCCGGTACAGGCCGCCGGGCTTGGTGACGTAGCAGGAGAAGCACGCCGCGGCGTCCAGCTCGTTCAGCTCCAGGATGTCGTGCACCGTCCATGCCGACTCGTCCGCCATGACCGGGCTGTCGATCCGGGCCGCCACCTTGGCCAGGTCGCGCGCGTCCGCGAGGGGCTGCTCGCACAGCAGGATGCCGTGCTCCTCCTGGCGCCGGGTCACCTCGACCGCCTGGTGGACGGAGGCGTAGCCCTCGTTGCCGTCCACCCGGATCCTGATCTCGTCGCCGAGACGGCGACGCAGCTCGCGGACCAGCGTGACGTCACGTTCGGGGTCCAGACCGGTCTTGCACTTGATGGTCCGCGCGCCCTCGGCGACGGCCTGCTCGGCCTCGGCGTAGCAGCGTTCCAGGTCCATGATGCCGAGCGAGTGCGCAACCTCGATGCCGTCGCGGTGCCGTCCGCCGAGGAGGGTGGAGACCGGCACTCCGAGAGCCTTGCCCGTCGCGTCGTAGCAGGCGATGTCGATGGCCGCCTTGGCGTACGGGTGGCCCTTGATCACCTTGTCCATGCGGGCGTGCAGCACGGCGGGCTCCGCGGGGTCGAGGCCGACCACCACGTGCCGCAGGTGGTCCAGGACGATGTGCTGGACGGTCTCGGGGGTCTCGCCGTAGTACCGCATGTGGGCGCCGCCCCAGGTGCCGCCGGCGGGCGCCTCCCCCCAGCCGGTGACTCCTTCGTCGGTCGTCAGCTCGACGATGGCGTGGTGGCCGATGGGCGTGTTCATCTTCGAGGCCCAGTTGTGGTCGCGGCGGGCGGGCAGCCGGACCAGGTGGACCTGGATGTCGTTGATCTTCATGGGGATCCCTCGGGGTCAGGGTCAGGACGGTTCGACGAGCTCGATCTCATGGCCGTCGGGATCGGCGACGTAGACGGTGTGGCCGTAGGGGCCGGGTCCGGGGCCGCGCACGATCCGGTGCCCCGCGGCGCGGGCGCGCTCGGCGATTCCGTCGACGCCGCGCGCGGTGAAGCACAGGTGCTGCAGCGTGCCGCCCGCACCGGTGCCGCCCTCGGTGAGGCCGAGCCCCTGGTGGGTGACCACCAGGCGCCGCCCGTCGCGGAAGTCCTCGCGCTTGCGGACGGAGAAGCCCAGCACGCCGGTGTAGAAGTCGACGGAGGCGTCCAGGTCGACCGCCTCCAGCAGCAGGTGGTGAACCGAAAGCGCGCGCGGGCTCGCGGCCCGCTCCAGCCAGGACGCCACCTCGTCGCTGCCGGCGAGGACGCCGAGGTAGTGCGCCCAGACGGCCTCGGCGGTGGCGGTCCAGTCGGGCCGGACCGCGGCGATCCCGTCGGTGACCGCGACCACGTCGTAGTCGCGCAGGTACGCCTCCCGCAGCGTGGTCTCCACGCAGGCGTTGGCGGTGACGCCGGCCACGAACAGGGACCGGACGCCGAGCATGTCCAGCAGCGACTGGAGCCGGGTCTCGTAGAACGCGCCGAACCTGTGCTTGGTCACCACGTACGTGGGGTCGTCGGCCAGGTCGGCCAGCTCGTCCACGAACGCGGCGTCCCAGCTGCCCGACAGCGCGGAGACGCGCTTGCGTCTGCTGGTGTGGGACGGCAGCACCTTTCGGGCCCGCGCGGCGTCGCGTTCCAGGTGGACCTGCTTCGTCCAGATCACCGGGAATCCGGCCGCGCGGAACGCCTCGGCCAGCCTCCGCACCGGCCGGATCGTCGCCTGGGCCGGCTTGACGTCGACACCGGACACGCCCAGCGTGCCCTCGTCGTGGCAGAAGGCGTTCTGCATGTCGATGAGCAGCAGCGCGGAGCTCTCGGGGGCCAGCGCGTCCAGGACGTGGTCCTCGGCCGCGCTCATGCGTCGGTCCGGTCGGTGCCGAGCACGCCGGCGCGGGCCCAGTTCTCCTTCGGGTACTCCTGGATGGCCACATGCAGCCCATCCGGGCGTGCTCCCGCGTGCTCGACCATCGCGTCGGTGATGGCCTTGGCCAGCGCGCGCTTCTGGTCGATGGTGCGCCCCTCCCACAGATGGACGGTGACGAACGGCATCGGCGTTCTCCTTCGGGTGTCGGTGGCTACCAGAGGGTGGGGCTGGAATCGAAGTTCAGGTGCTTGGTCTCGGTGAACTCGAGGATCCCCTCGACGCCCTGCTGGCGGCCCAGCCCCGACTTCTTGAACCCGCCGACCTCGGCCTCGCCGTAGAAGTGGTGGTAGGTGTTGATCCAGACGGTGCCGGCGCTGACCGCGCGGCCGACCCGCCAGGCGCGGTCCAGGTCGGTGGTCCAGATCCCGGCCGCGAGCCCGAACTCGGTGTCCTCGGCGAGCGCGACCGCCTCGTCCTCGTCGGCGAAGCCCTGGACGGTCAGCACCGGCCCGAAGATCTCCTCCTGGACCAGCCGGGAGTCGCGGGCCAGCCCGCCGACCAGCGTCGGCGCGACGAACGCCCCCTCGGGGAGGTCGCCGGGCAGCTCCGCGGCGGCCAGGATGTCGCCCTCCTTGCGGCCGAGGTCGATGTAGTCGTTCACCTCCCGCTGCTGGCCGCGGGACACCACGGGGCCGATCTGGGTGGCGGGGTCCAGGGGGTCGCCGAGCCGCAGGGCACGGGTCCGCTCCGCCAGCCGGCCGACGAACTCCTCTCGCACCGACTCCTCGACGAGCAGCCTGCTCCCCGCGGTGCAGATCTGGCCGGTGGTGGTGAAGACCGCGTTGAGGGCGCCTTCGAGGGCCTTGTCCATGCGGGCGTCGGCGAAGACGATGTTGGGCGACTTGCCGCCCAGCTCGAGCGAGACCTTGCGCAGGTCGTCGGCGGCCCGCTTCATCACGCCCACGCCGGTGCCGGTCTCGCCGGTGAAGGCGATCATGTGCACGTCGGGATGGCCGACGAGCGCCTCGCCGGTGACGCCGCCCGAGCCGACGGCGCAGCCGAGGATCCCGTCCGGGAGGTCGGGGTCGGACGCCAGCAGGGCCAGCGCCTCGACGGTGATGGCGGGGGTGAGGCTGGCGGGCTTAACGACGCAGGCGTTGCCGGCGGCCAGGGCCGGGGCGAGGGCCCGGACCAGCAGGACGAGCGGCCAGTTCCAGGGAGTGATGATCCCGACGACGCCGATCGGCTCGCGTAGCACCACGCCGTGGGCGTGCTCGCCGAGCGCGATCGAGCGGCCATAGAGGGTGCGGGCCATGCCCGCGTAGAACTCGACCATCTCGGCCGATCCGAGCACCTCGCTCCGGGCCTCGCCGATCGTCTTGCCCTGCTCGCGGGTGAGGAGGGCGGCGAGCCTGTCGGCGTCGGCGCGCAGCGCCTCGGCGTACCGGAACAGGACCCGGGCGCGGATCGCGCCGTCGTTGCGCCACCGGGCGGTGCGGAAGGCGTGGCGGGCACGGCCCACCAGCTCCTCGACGTCGGCGGGCGTGGAGGTGGCGAGCACCGCGACCGGCTCGCCGGTCGTGGGGTCGGTGGTGACCAGTTCCGTGCCGCCGGCGCGGAAGAAGGAGTGGTCCGCACCGGGCAGCCGAAGCGGTGTCCAGTCCGGGCGATGAGGGGTTTCGGACATGGGCTGATCCCTTCCGGGCGGATCGACGACCGTCCGTAACGGCTTTGTGAATGTGGCCTTGGGGGGTTGCGCAGGTGGAGGCTACTGACCTAAACAATGCATATCACACATCAGGCCAGTGGTACATGTCATACCAGTTGCCCTCGTGGCGACCGATACCTCCTCAGAACCCTGGCCGGAGAGAGGAAGCATGGCCTTCCCACGTCCCAGCAAGGCGTCGGCCCACCGCACCGACCCGACCCACCGGACGCTCGCCGTCGCCGTGCTCCTGGCCCTGCTCGCACCTGCCGCCGCGGGATGCACCGATCAGGGCGAGGAGTCCGGACCGGTCACGATCCTCGCCAACTGGTTCCCCCAGGCCGAGCTGGGCGGCTACTACCACGCGGCGGAGCAGCCGGGCTCCGCCGGCGGCGAGAAGGCCGCGGAGCGGCCGCTCAAGGTGCTGCCCGGCGGGCCCGGCATCCAGACCATCCCGCAGGTCGCCGCCGGCAAGGCCGTCTTCGGGGTGGCCACCGGCGCCGACGACCTGCTCGTCGCGCGGCGCCAGGGCCTGCCCATCGTGGCGGTCTTCGCCCCGTTCCGGGCCAACCTCACCTGCCTGACCGCGCACGCCGGCACGAACCTCAAGTCGTTCCGCGATCTCGACGGGCGGCGGGTGGCGAAGGTGCAGAGCCGCCCGTGGTGGGAGTACCTCAGGCGGCACTACGGGCTCGACCGCGTCCAGGAGATCAACTACACCGGCTCGCTGGCGGCGTTCAAGAAGGACCGGTCGCTGGTCCAGCAGTGCTACGTGACCTCCGAGCCGTACTACCTCAAGCGCGACGGCGTCCAGGTCACCACGCTGTCGGTCTCCGACCAGGGCGGCTACGCCGCCTACAGCAACGTGCTGTTCACCACCGAGCAGACGATCGAGCGCGATCCGGAACTGGTGCGCTCGGTGGTGGCGCGGGTCGCCCGCGGCTGGGACGCCTTCCGCACCGACCCGGCCATCGGCAAGCGGGCGATCCTGGCCGCCAACAAGGAGGCCGACCCGGGCGTCGTCGACTTCGCCGCGCAGGTGATGCGGACCGGCCGCTGGGTCTCCGCCCCGCCCGGATCGATGACCCCCGCGCAGTGGCTGCGGATCCGCGACCAGGTCGCCGAGGCGGGGCTCATCCCTCGCTCCACCGACGTCGAGGGCGCTTTCACCACCCGCTTCCTCCCGTCCCGGTAACGCTCCCGCCCCACGACCACCGGCACCGGCCGCCCGCGAGGGCGGCGCGCCCGGTCCCCCGTCCGCAACATCCGAAGAAAGAGACCCACCCCAGAAAGGCGGTGTACGGCTCATGGGCCGTCAGGAGGCATCTCCGTCCCCGGCCGCGGTGTCCGCAGCCGCACGGCTCCGCGTGCGCGCGGTGGCCAAGACGTTCCCGAACGGGACCGAGGCGCTCGCCCCGGTCGACCTCGACATGAGGGAAGGCGAGTTCGTCAGCCTGCTCGGCCCTTCCGGCTGCGGCAAGTCGACCCTGCTGCGCATCATCGCCGGGCTGACCGAACCGAGTTCCGGGACGATCGAGCTCCCGAACGAGCACCGCAGGGCGTTCGTGTTCCAGGATCCGACGCTGCTGCCGTGGCGGACCGTGGAGCGCAACGCCCGGCTGCTGCTCGAACTGGAGGGCGTCCCGAAGCAGGATCGGGCCGAACGCGCCGCGGCGGCGCTGAAGAAGGTCGGCCTGGCCGGGTTCGAGAAGTCCTACCCGCGCAACCTGTCGGGCGGCATGCGGATGCGGCTGTCCCTGGCCAGGGCGCTCGCGCTGCGCCCGAAGTTCTTCCTCATGGACGAGCCGTTCTCCGCGCTCGACGAGATCACTCGGGAGACCCTCCAGGACGAGCTGCTGCGCATCTGGGGCGCTGAGGGGTTCACCTCGGTGTTCGTCACCCACAACCTCTACGAGGCGATCTACCTCTCGCACCGGGTGGTGGTGATGTCGCCGCGCCCCGGCCGGATCGAGCGGATCTTCGAGATCCCCTTCGACTACCCCCGTTCCCCCGAACTGCGCTCCACCCCGGAGTTCTCGGCGCTTGGCGCCGAGGTCGCCGCCTGCCTGAGGGAGGTCTCCCGTTGAACCGCCGCATCCTGCGCACCGCCGGCCCGCCGGCCCTGGTCTTCGTCCTGTTCGTCGGCGGCTGGTGGCTGCTCTCGGCCACCGTGTACGGCTCGTCCAACTACCTGCTGCCGCGCCCGCTCGCGGTGTACACCGCGGCCGTCGAGAACGCCGGGACGC
>NZ_JBEZJP010000245.1:0-11837 GCF_040653175.1 Actinomadura sp. NPDC048032 | reverse complement strand
TGATGAAGGACTTCCGCGGACATCGCGGACGACATAGAGCGCGCCGTCGAGGACGCGCTGTGGGCGCCGTCGCCGGCGCCCGCGATGTCCGGGCGGCGGCGCGGACGTCGTCGGCCCGGACGGCGCCCCGTGCGCCGGAGCCGCGCACCCGGCCCAGGTCGACGCCGAGTTCGCCGGCGAGCCGGCGGGCCAGGGGCGAGACCCTCGGACGGGACGCCGGGCGGGTGGCCCTCTCCACGTCCGCGCGGACGATCCTGCCGTCGTGGCCCGTGCCGTGCACCGAGTCCAGGTCGACGCCCCGCTCCTCGGCCAGCCGCCGGACGAGCGGTGTCGCCGCGGGCCGGTGCTCGGGGGCGCGGCCAGCCTCCTCGCGCTGCGGCGCCGGGGGGCCCGCGGGGGCGGACGGCTCCGGCGCTGGCGCCGCGGGGCGGGACGGCTCCGGCGCGGCCGCCGGCGAGGTCAGGCGGGCGAGCGGGGCGCCGACCGGGACGCTGGTCCCGGGCTGGACGAGGAGCGCGTCGACCACGCCGTCGTCGAAGCACTCGACCTCGATGTCGGCCTTGTCGGTCTCGACGACGGCGACGGTGTCGCCCCTGCGGACCCGGTCCCCGGGCTCGACCAGCCATTCGGTGAGGGTGCCGCGGTCCATGTCGGCGCCGAGCGAGGGCATCGTGAAGTCAGGCATCGCCGCTCACCGCCCGCCGCGCGGCGGAGACGACGTCGTCCGGCTGGGGCAGCGCCGCCTCCTCCAGGTGCCGGGGGTAGGGGATCGGGATCTCGGCGCCGCACACGCGGGCGACCGGCGCGTCGAGCTCGTAGAACACCTGCTCGGTGATGCGGGCGCTGATCTCCGCGGAGAGGCTGCCCGACCGCCACGCCTCGTCCACGATCACGGCGCGGTGGGTGCGGCGGACCGAGTCCATGATCGTGGCGTCGTCCAGCGGGCGCAGCGACCGCAGGTCGACGACGTCGGCCTCGACGCCCTCGGAGGCGAGCCGCCCGGCGGCCTCCAGGGCCGTGCGCAGGGTCCCGCCATAGGTGATCAGGCTGACGTCCGAGCCGGACCGGCGCACCGCGGCGCGGTCGATGTCCACCGCCCCGGCGTCCGGCGGCAGCTCGCCGGACACGGTGTACAGCGACCCGTGCTCGAAGATCAGGACGGGGTCGGGGTCCCGCAGGGCGGTCCACAGCATGCCGCGGGCGTCCTCCAGGGTCGCGGGGGCGACGATCCGCAGGCCGGGGATGTGGGTGTACCAGCCTTCGAGGCTGTGCGAGTGCTGGGCGGCCAACTGCCGGCCCGCCCCGGTCGTCATCCGGATCACCAGGGGGACGCCGAACTGCCCGCCGGACATGTGGGACAGCGTCGCGGCGTTGTTGAGGATCTGGTCGAGCGCGAGCAGGCTGAAGTTGACCGTCATGATCTCCACGACGGGGCGCATCCCGGCGAGGGCCGCGCCGATGCCCGCCCCGACGAACGCCGACTCCGACAGGGGCGTGTCGCGGATCCGCTCGGGGCCGAAGTCCTCCAGCAGGCCGAGGCTGACGGCGAAGCAGCCGCCGTAGCGCCCGACGTCCTCGCCCATCAGGAACACGCGCTCGTCTCTCGCCAGCGCCTCGCGCAGAGCCTCCCGCACGGCCTCGCGATAGGTGACGGGGCCTTCGGCGGACGCGTGGGCGGCGGAGGCCGTCCGGGTGGTGGTCATGGCCGCACCGCCCTCTCGGAGTAGACGAAGCGGGTCAGGTCGGCGACCGGCTCCAGCGGCGCGTCCCTCGCCGCCTCCACGGCGCCGTCGATCTCGGCGGCGATCTCCTTCTCCATCGCGGTGAGGTCCTCGTCGCCGAGGACGCCGTCGGCGCGCAGCCGGGCGGCGAGGGCGTCGATCGGGTCGTGGCGCCGCCACTCCTCGATCTCGGTCCTGGCGCGGTACCGGTCCGGGTCGTACATCGAGTGGGCCCGGTACCGGTAGGTGCGCATCTCCAGGAAGTGGGGGCCGCCGCCCCAGCGCACCGACTCGGCCGCCCGCCGCGCGGCCGCCGAGACGGCGAGCACGTCCATGCCGTCCACGGCCCACGAGACCAGGCCGTAGGACGAGGCGCGCAGGGCCAGGTCGGTCTGGGCGTGCTCGCGGGCGAGCGCGGTGCCCATCGCGTACCGGTTGTTCTCGCAGACGAACAGGACCGGCAGCCGCCAGAGCGCGGCCAGGTTCAGGCACTCGTGGAACTCGCCCTCGGCGGCCGCCCCGTCCCCGAGGAAGCACGCCGTGACCTGGTCGGCGCCGCGCATCCGGTCGGCGAGCGCCAGCCCGACCGCGAGCGGCAGCCCGCCGGCCACGATGGCGTTGCCGCCGTAGAACCGGGTCGCCGCGTCGAACAGGTGCATCGAGCCGCCGCGGCCGCGGCTGCAGCCGGTGGTCCGGCCGAACATCTCCGCCATGACCGCCTCGGCCGGGATGCCGCGCGCGAGGGCGTGCCCGTGCTCGCGGTAGGTCGTGACGACGGCGTCCCGCGGCCCGAGCGCGGGCATCACCCCGGCGGCCACGGCCTCCTCGCCGATGTACAGGTGCATGAAGCCGCGGATCTCGGCCGCGCTGTACAGCTCGACGCAGCGCTCCTCGAAGCGCCGGATGCGCAGCATCTCGCGCAGCAGGGCCCGGCGCTCCTCGTCCTCCGGCGCGGCATCGCTGCGGCCGGCCGCGGGGCCGGGGCCGGTCTCCGCCGTCTTCTTCCTGGTCATGGGCTCTGCTCCAGTGTCGACAGGTCCCCTTCGGGCAGGCCGAGCTCGCGCGCCTTCAGCAGGCGGCGCATCACCTTGCCGCTGCGGGTGTGCGGGAGGTGCGGGTCGAACGCGATCTCCTTGGGCGCCAGCGAGGCCAGCCGCCGGCGGCCGAACGCGACCAGCTCGCGGCGCGTCTCCTCGTTCGCCTCGTGGCCCGGCCGCAGGGTCACGAACGCCTTGACCACCTCCCCCGCGACCGGGTCCGGCCGGCCGATGACCCCCGCCTCGGCGACGGCCTCGTGCTCCATCAGCGCGCTCTCGACCTCGAACGGCCCGATGAGGTGCCCGGCCGACTTGATCACGTCGTCGGCGCGCGCGACGAACCAGTAGTAGCCGTCGGCGTCCCGGCGGGCGATGTCCCCGGTGAGGTACCACCCTCCGGCGAACGCCTCGGCGTAGCGCGCCTCGTCGTGCAGGTAGCCCCGGAACATCGACGGCCATCCGGGCCGGAGCGCGAGCTCGCCCTCGGCCTGCGGGCCGCGCGCCGCCGCCACCCGCCCGTCGGCCGACACCCGTGCGCGCCCGTCCGGGCCGCGCTCCAGCAGGGCGACCTCCACGCCGGGCATCGGTCGTCCCATCGAGCCGGGCCTGATGTCCATGGACGCGTAGTTGCCGATCATGATCGCGCCGGTCTCGGTCTGCCACCAGTTGTCGTGGACGGGGAGGCCGAACGCCGTCACGCCCCACACGACGGCCTCGGGATTGAGCGGCTCCCCCACGCTGGCGACGAACCGCAGGGCGGACAGGTCGCGGCCGCGCGCCGGCCCGGTCCCGTACCGCATCAGCATCCGCAGCGCGGTCGGCGCCGTGTACCAGACCGAGACCCGCTGCTCCTCCAGGATCCGGTACCAGCGCCGCACGTCGAACTCCGCGGCGTCCACCAGCAGCGTCGCGCCGTGGGTGAGCGGGGCGATGATCCCGTAGGAGGTGCCGGTGACCCAGCCGGGGTCGGCCGTGCACCAGAACACGTCCCCGCGCCGGAGGTCCAGCGCGTACGCGGCGGTCGCGTGATGCGCCACGACCGCCTCGTGGACGTGGACCGCGCCCTTGGGCGTCCCGGTGGTGCCGCTGGTGAAGTGCAGCAGCGCCATGTCCTCGGGGCCGGTCGGGGGGATCTCGAAGAACGGGTCGGCGCCGTCCATGACCTCCCGGTACGAGACCGTTCCGGGCGGCGCGTCCGACCCGCCGACGACCAGCACGTGCCTCAGCCCCGGGAGCTCCCCCCGGATCTGCGCGATCTTCCTCGTGTACAGCTCGGGGCTGGTGACCAGCACCTTCCCGTCGCCGAGCCGGAGCCGGTCGCGGATCGGCTCCGGCCCGAACGCGGGGAACAGCGGCGCGAGGACGCTGGTGTTCTTCAGCGTCCCCAGCGCCGCCACGTAGAGCTCCGGAACGCGTCCCAGCAGGGAGAAGACCCGCTCCCCCTTGCGGACTCCGAGCGCGCGCAGCACGTTGGCGAACCGGGCGGTCTCCTCCCGCAGCCGCGCGTAGGTGAGTTCGGTGGTCCGGTCGTGCCGGTCCAGGCAGCGCAGCGCCACGCGGTCGGCGAGCGGCCCGTCGGCGTGCCGGTCGACCGCCTCGTGGGCGATGTTGAGGCCCCGGCCGCCCGGAAGGCCGTCCATCGCGGCGCGCGCCTCGTCCCAGCGGAAGCGGTCGTAGACCTTCCCGTAGTCGTCCAGGTTCGGCGGGAGGCCCGGGCGCCCGGCCTTGGTGATGGGTTCCCAGCCCATGCGGCTCACCTCGTCGAAGAAGACCGCGATCCCCCGGCGTTCACGCGCGTCCCGCGAGCTGGGCGATGTCCCTGTCCGCGACGCCGTGGAGGCGGCCGGCCAGATCGGCGAGCGCCCGGCTCACGGCGAGCTCGTCGCCGATCTCCGGAACCTCGCGGTCCGCCGGGTTGCGGCGCGCGTGCCCGCGCCCGGTGGTCCTCTTCTCGCCGCCGCTGAACAGGACCGCGTGCGCGACGGTGTCCATGCCCTCCTCGGTGATGTAGAGCTCGACGCTCCACTCCTTGGCCTTCATGACGAACCTCCTTCGCTCGGCCGTTCACCCTCCATCGTCGGAAGGCGGCCGGAGCGGCCCTAGGGGCGGAAGTCCCGAATCCGCTGATCAGACCGTCCGAAGGGACCTTCGGCCCCGGTCCGCGGGACCGATGGAGGCGCGCGGCCGCTCCGGCGCGGGGAAGGCTCGCCCCGAACAGCGGCGGATCGACGGGCGCGAGGACGGACCCCATGAGCGGCGGACTGCTGACCGACCTATACGAGGTGACGATGGCGGCGAGCTACCTGCGCCGCGGCATGGCCGGGCCCGCGACGTTCAGCCTCTTCGTCCGGAAACTGCCCCGCGACCGCGGCTTCCTGATCGCCGCCGGGCTGGAGGACTGCCTGTCGTTCGTCGAGGACTACCGCTTCTCCCAGGAGGACCTCGACTACCTGGCGGCGGAGCAGGGGCTGGACGACGCCTCGCTCCGCGCGTTCGAGCGCCTCCGGTTCACCGGAGAGGTCCGGGCGGTCCCCGAAGGGCGCGTCGTCTACCCGGGCGAACCCCTCCTGGAGGTCACCGCGCCGATCGCAGAGGCCCAGCTGGTGGAGACCGTGCTGCTCAACCACATCACGTTCCAGACAACGGTGGCCACGAAGGCCGCCCGCTGCGTGCGCGCGGCCGCAGGCGCGCGGGTCATCGACTTCTCCTTCCGCCGCACGCAGGGGGTGGACGCGGCGATGGCCGTCGCGCGGGCCTCCTACCTCGCCGGTTTCGCCGGCACCAGCAACGTCGAGGGGGCCCGGCGGTACGGCGTCCCGGCGACCGGCACGATGGCCCACTCCTACATCGAGGCCTTCCCCGGCGAGGGCGAGGCGTTCGCGGCCTTCGCCGCCGACTTCCCCGAGCGCACCACGCTCCTGGTCGACACCTACGACACGCTCGGCGGGGTCGCCGCGGCCATCCGCACGGCCCGCCGGGCGGGGCTGCCCGCCCTGGCGGGGATCCGGCTCGACTCCGGCGACCTCGGCGACCTGGCGGCCAGGGCCCGCTCGATGCTGGACGAGGCCGGCATGACCGGCACGCGGATCGTGGCCAGCGGCGGGCTGGACGAGTACCGGATCGCGGACCTGGCCGCGGCCGGCGCGCCGATCGACGTGTACGGGGTGGGGACGAGGATGGGCGTGTCCGCGGACGCCCCCTACCTCGACAGCGCCTACAAGCTCGTCGCCTACGAGGACCGCCCCGTGATGAAGCTGTCCACCGGCAAGATCACCGCCCCGTGCGCCAAGCAGGTCTACCGGGGCCCGGACGGCGACGTGGTCGCGCTCCGCGACGAGCCCGCTCCGGACGGCTTGGAGCCGCTGCTCGTCCCCGTCATGGAGGCGGGACGCCGCGTCGCGGGACCCGAGCCCCTCGACGCCGTGCGCGCGAGGTGCGCCGCCGAGATCGCCGCCCTGCCCGACCGGATCACGCGGCTCCGCGCCCCCGAGACCCGTCCCGTCCGGCTGAGCACGCGCCTCCGGCGGGTTCGGGACCGGCTCCACGAGGAACTCGCCGCAGGGCATCGGGCCGCCGGCGACGGTCCTCTCCAAGGACGGTGACCGCCGGATCGGGCCGGCGCCCTACCGGGGCCCGCCGACGACGGCCACCGGGCACTCGGCGTGGTGGATCACCCCGTGGCCGACGGAGCCGAGCCGGAACAGGCCCCAGCGGTGGGGGTGCGCGCCGACGACGACCAGATCCGCCGAGCGCGACACCCTGGTCATCTCGGACACCGGGTGCCCGACCAGGACGTCGTTGACCACGTCGACCAGCGGATACCTCTCGTGGAGGGGGGCGTAGGCCTCGATGACCCGCGCCCGCCGCTCGTCGTTGAGGCGCTCCTCGTCGAGGGCGTATCCGGCCTCTGCCATGTCCACGGAAAGCTGCCACGCGTGCACGACGCGCAGCCGCGCCCCGCGGACGGCGGCCGCGTCGAAGGCGTACCTGAGCGCCTCTCCCGGCTCCTCGGCGAGGTCGTGCCCGACGACGACCTCACCGCCGCCGGCGCCGCCGCCGCGCACGATCACCAGCGGGACGGCGGTCCGCCCCGCCATGCGCAGGGCGACCGAGCCGAGCCGGAGCCCGCCGAAGCCGCCGTGCCCGCGGTGCCCCAGCACCAGCTCGAACGCCTTCTCCGCCTCCTCGCGCAGCGCGTCCGGCGTCGCGTTGACGGCCAGGGCGGTCGTCACCCGCAGCTCCGGCCTGCGCTCCAGGACGCGGCCCTCGGCCTCCAGCAGCACGGCGTGCCCGGCCGGCGAGGAGCGCTCGGACGGGACCGGCAGCTCGAACCGGCGGACCTGGTACGGCCAGATCTGCGCCGCGTGGACGATGTGCAGGGGCCGGTGCCGCAGCGCCGCCTCGCCCGCCGCCCAGTCGACGGCCCGGGCCGCGGCGGCGGACCCGTCGGTCCCCACGACGATCGGTGCGGACATGGCTCCTCCGACGATCACACGCCCTCTCCCGGCCTCCCTCCAGCCTTCGCGGACGTGCCCGGCTCGGGACAGGGACCAAGGTCCGCCGCGCCGGGGACCTTCGGCGCCGCCGGTCCGCGCCTGATCTTGACCGTTCCCACGGAATGCGCATCCCGTCACCAGGGCAGGTCACGGCAGGTGGAGGCACGGAAAGGCGTCACGCCCGAAACGCTGGCGCGGGAGCGGTTCTTCTCCGGCATGCCCGAACGGCACCACGCCGCCCTGGCCGCCACGGCCCGGGCCGCGGACGTCCCGTCCGGGCATCGCTTCTTCGAGGAGGGCTGGGCCGCCGAGCACTTCTGGCTCCTGCGTTCCGGGACGGTCGCCCTCGACCTCCAGGTCCCCGGACGGGGCGCGGTGGTGGTGGAGACGCTCCCGGCCTCCTCGGTGCTGGGCTGGTCGTGGATGTTCCCTCCGCACGTGTGGAGGTTCGGCGCCGTCTCCACCGAGCCGGTGCGGAGCCTCCGGTTCGACGGGGCCGAGGTCCGGGAGCTGTGCGCCGCGGACCTGCGGCTCGGCTACGACCTGACCCTCCGGTTCGCCGCCGTGCTGCTGGACCGCCTCGAAGCCACCCGGGTCCGCGTCCTGGACCTGTACGCGCACCCGGAGCAGCGGGCGTGAGCCCGGCCGGCGCGGACGGCCCCATGACTCCCGTCCCCTACCGCGTGACGGCCCGGCGCGCGGAGACCGCCGACACGGTGACGCTCAGGCTGGAGCCCGTCGCGGCGACGCTCGCCGAGCCGGCGCCGGGCCAGTTCACGATGATGTACGCGTTCGGCGTGGGCGAGGCGCCGATCTCCGTCAGCCGCGTCGGGCCGGGCATGGGTTCCGAGTCCTCGCGGGCGCTGGAGCAGACGGTCCGCGCCGTCGGCGCCGTGACCCAGGCCGTGTGCGCGGCGCGGCCCGGCGAGGTCCTCGGGCTGCGGGGCCCGTTCGGGGCCGGCTGGGGGCTGGATGAGGCCCGCGGCCACGACCTGGTCGTGGCGGCGGGCGGCATAGGCCTGGCCCCGCTGCGGCCGGTGGTGCTGCGGGCCCTGGCCGACCGGGACGCCTTCGGCCGCATCGCCGTCCTGATCGGCGCCCGCACCCCCGGCGACCTGCTGTTCGGCGGGGAACTGGACGCCTGGCGGGCGCGCGGCGCCCAGGTCGAGGTCACGGTGGACCGGCCGGCCCCCGGCTGGAGCGGCCAGGTCGGCCTGGTCACGGCCCTGGCGGGCGCCGCGGACGTCGACCCGGCCCGGACCGCCGCCTTCGTCTGCGGACCGGAGATCATGATGCGCCTCACCGCGCGGGCGCTCACCGGGCTGGGGGTGCCCGCCGGGAACGTCCGGCTCTCCCTGGAGCGCAGCATGCGGTGCGGGGTCGGCTGGTGCGGGCACTGCCAGCTCGGCCCGCTGCTGGTCTGCCGGGACGGGCCGGTCGTGCCCTACCCGCGCGCCGCCGCGCTGATGACCGTCAGGGAGCTGTAGCCCATGGGACGACCGACGCTGGCCGTGTGGAAGTTCGCCTCCTGCGACGGCTGCCAGCTCACCCTCCTGGACTGCGAGGACGAGCTGCTCGCGCTCACGGGCGAGATCGAGATCGCGCACTTCCTGGAGGCGTCGAGCGCCGCCGGGGAGGGCCCCTACGACGTGTCGCTGGTGGAAGGGTCGATCACCACGCCCGCGGACCTGGACCGCGTCCGGCACGTGCGGGCGGTCTCGCGGAAGCTGGTCACGATCGGCGCGTGCGCGACCGCCGGGGGGATCCAGGCGCTGCGCGACTTCGCCGACGTGGAGGAGTTCGCCTCGCTCGTCTACGCGCGGCCCGAGTACGTCGCCACGCTGGCGCGGTCCACGCCCATCGCCGCGCACGTCCCCGTGGACTTCGAGCTGCGGGGATGCCCGATCGACCGCCGCCAGCTCCTGGAGGTGCTCGCGGCGCACCTCGCCGGCCGCAAACCCGACGTGCCGTCCCACAGCGTCTGCTTCGAGTGCAAGATCCGCGGAAACGTCTGCGTGATGGTCGCCCGCGGCACCCCGTGCCTCGGCCCGATCACCCAGACGGGCTGCGGCGCGATCTGCCCGGCGTACGGGCGGGGCTGCTACGGCTGCTTCGGCCCCGCCCCCGCGTGGAGCGGGGGGCGGCCCAACACGCGCGGGCTGCTGCCCTGGCTCGACATGTCCGAGGACGAGGCGGACCGCGTGCTGTCCACCTTCAACGTCACCGCCTTCCGCGAGGAGGCCCCGGCCGGGGGAGGCGGCGATGACGCACCGCAATGAGAGGACGCTCGCCGTCGGCGCCCTCGCGCGGGTCGAGGGCGAGGGCGCCCTGTACGTCCGCGTGCGCGGCCCGGACGTCGAGGAGGTGCGGCTCGAAATCTACGAGCCGCCGCGCTTCTTCGAGGCCTTCCTGCGCGGCCGCGCCCACACCGAGCCGCCCGACATCACCGCCCGGATCTGCGGGATCTGCCCGGTCGCCTACCAGATGAGCGCCTGCCAGGCCGTCGAGGCCGCCTGCGGCGTGACCGTGGACCCGGCCATCGGCGAGCTGCGGCGCCTGCTCTACTGCGGTGAGTGGATCGAGAGCCACACCCTGCACATCTACCTGCTGCACGCACCGGACTTCCTCGGCTATCCCGGCGCGGTCGAACTGGCCCGCGACCACCGCGCCGCCGTGGAGCGGGGGCTGCGGTTGAAGAAGGCGGGGAACGCGCTCATGGAGTTCCTCGGCGGCCGCGCGATCCACCCGGTGAACGTCCGCGTCGGCGGGTTCTACCGGACCCCCGCGCCCACCGAGCTGGCACCGCTCGCGGAGACGCTGCGGCGGGCGCGCGACGACGCCCTGGCCACCGTGGAATGGGCGGCGGGCTTCGAGTTCCCCGACTTCGACCACGGCCACGAGTTCCTCGCGCTGACGGCCGATCGCTACCCGCTGGAGCGCGGCACCGTCCGCGGCGGCACGGGGCGCTCCTTCCCCACCGCCGAGTTCGAGCGCAACGTCGTCGAGGAGCAGGTCCCGCACTCGACCGCGCTGCACGCCCGCTTCGCCGACGGCGGCCGCTACCTGACCGGTCCCCTGGCCCGCTACTCCCTCAATCGCGACCGGCTGTCCCCGCTCGCCCTGGAGGCCGCCGACCGGGCCGGGCTCGGCCCGGAGTGCCGCAACCCGTTCCGCAGCATCCTGGTCCGCGCCGTCGAGGTCGTCTACGCCGTGGACGAGGCCCTGCGGCTCATCGCCGGCTACGAGCCGCCGTCCCGCCCGGCCGTGCCGGTGCCCCCGCGCGAGGGGACCGGCCACGGCGTCACCGAGGCTCCGCGCGGCCTGCTCTACCACCGCTACGACCTGGGCCCGGACGGGCTCATCAGGGCCGCCCGCATCGTCCCGCCGACGTCGCAGAACCAGGCCGCCATCGAGGACGACCTGCGCCGCTTCGTCGCGGCCCGCCTCCACCTCGACGACGAGGCCCTGACCCGCCGCTGCGAGCAGGCGATCCGCAACTACGACCCCTGCATCTCCTGCTCCACCCACTTCCTCGACCTGACCGTGGAGCGGTCGTGACCCTCGTGATCGGCGTCGGCAACGACTTCCGCCGCGACGACGGCGCCGGACCCGCCGTGGTCGCGGCGCTCCGCGGCCGCGTCGAGGCCGGGCTCGCCGTCACCGACGGCGAGCCCGCGAGGCTCGTCGCCCTGTGGGCGGGCGCCGACCTCGCGATCGTCGTGGACGCCGTGCGCGCCCATCCACCCGCACCCGGCAGGGTCCGCGAACTGGACGCCGAGACCGCGGCGCTCGTCGCGCGGCCGGTCACCGACCACGCCCTCGGCCTCGGCGACGCCGTCGCGCTCGGGCGGGCCGTGGGCCAGATGCCCGCCCGTCTCCGCGTCCTCGCGATCGAGGGCGCCGACTTCGGGTTCGGCCAGGGCCTGACCCCGAGCGTCGCCGCCGCGGTCGGCGCGGTCGCCGACCGCCTGGCGGACGCGCTCACGATGGACGACCACGCAGGAAGGAAGAACGGATGACCGCTCCGACGAGCACGTCGAAGCCCGGCGGCCCCGCGGCGCTGGAGCTGAGGAGCCTCCGCCCGCTCTGCGAGGCGCTGCGGCGCGCGGGCTACACCGTCATCGGCCCGACCGTGCGCGACGACGCGATCGTCCTCGCCGAACTCGACTCGGCCGACCGCCTGCCCCACGGCTGGGGCGTCACGCTCAGCGCCGGCGCCTACCGGCTGCGGCGGCGGGAGGACGGCGCTGCCTTCGCGCACGCGGCCGGACCGCAGTCCTGGAAGCCGTTCCTGCACCGGTCGAAGGTCAAGCTCTGGGAGGCGGACCGGACCGGGGACGGGTTCGAGGTCAGGGACCACGCGCCCGAACCGGCCCGGCTCGCGCTGCTCGGCGTCCGGCCCTGCGATCTGCGCGCGATGGCGATCCAGGACCGCGTTCTCCTGGGCGGCCGCCACGTCGACCCCTCCTACCGGGCGCGGCGGCACGACAACTTCGTCATCGCCGTCAACTGCACCGAGCCCGGCGGGACGTGCTTCTGCGCCTCCATGGGCACCGGCCCTCAGGCGGGCCCCGGCTACGACC
>NZ_JBEZJP010000244.1:0-11960 GCF_040653175.1 Actinomadura sp. NPDC048032 | reverse complement strand
GGCGCCCCCCCGCGGCGGGCCCCCCCCCGGGGTCGGGGCGAGGGGCCACACCCCGCCCCACCCGCCCCCCCCCCCGCCCGCCGGTCTCGGCGCCGCCGGCGGGCCCGGCGCCGAGACCGTCCGGGCCGCCGCCGACGTGGTGGTGGGCCCCTGCGCCGAGGGCGCCGTCGCCGACCTCGTGGCCCGCGTCCTGCCGTGATCCTGACCGTCGTCGGCTGCGCGGGCACCGTCCCGGGGCCGGAGGCCGCCTGCTCCTGCTATCTGCTGGAACACGACGGCTTCCGGCTCCTGCTGGACGCCGGGACGGGCGCGCTCGGACCGCTGCAGCGCTTCGCCGACCCGTGCGCGATCGACGCCGTGGTCATCAGCCACCGGCACCGCGACCACTGCTCGGACCTGGTGCCCCTCGCCTACCTGCGGGACCGCAGGGGCACCACGGCCCGGCTGCCGGTGATCGCCCCGGCGGGCACCGAGGCGCACGTCGCCGCCCCGTCCGGCTACGCGCGGGCCCTCGACTGGCGAAAGCCGCCCGCGGGGCCGTCCGGGCTCGGGCCGCTGACGATCGAGACGGCTCCGGTGCGGCACTCGGTGCCGGCGCAGGCCGTCCGGGTCACCGCCGGATCCGCGAGCCTCACCTACTCCGGCGATTCCGGCGAATGCGCCAAGCTCCTGGAACTGGCCCGGGGAACGGACGTCCTGCTCTGCGAGGCGGCGGCGGCCGTCGGCACCCCCGGCTCCGCCGCCGCCCACCTCACCCCGGCGCAGGCGGCACGCCTGGCCAGGGAGGCGGGCGCCGCCCACCTCGTCCTCACCCACCTGCGGCCCTGGGCGGACCCCATGGCCGCCTTGCGGGAGGCTCGCGAGTCCTACGACGGCCCCCTGACGCTGGCGGTCCCCGGCCTGAGACTGATCGCCTGACCGTCCGGGAACGGCGGGCGGGACGGAACCGGATGTGCGGACGGCATGATCGGGCTGGGCGGGACCCGGCGGCTCGCGGACCGCCATCTCACGGGCAGGCCGCCCGCCCGGGCCCTCGCCGGGCGGGTGGCCCGAGGCCGGCCGGCGGCGCGCCGGCGCCGGAGGGGTCAGGCGTTGCCTCCCCACCGGGAGCCCGCGTACCTGGCGAGAGTCATCTCGATCTCCTTGCGGGAGCCCTTGAGCCGGTGGACGGGTACGACCACGATCCAGCCGCTTCCCTTGTCCAGGTAGCACAACGGCGTCCGCGGCCCCCGAGCCGCCGGCAAGGGCGTCCCCGGCAGCGGGAAGACGCAGACCGCCCACCCGGCCGGCTTCGCGCGCCGCACCACGACCCGGCCGATCTCGTGCCACCCGTAATGGACCCGGCGGCCGCCGTACCGGAGTTCGAGGCCCTCGGCGCCGACCGTCAGTTCACCGGGCCTCCAGAGCGCGTTCAGGAGGGGGAGCGTCCACACCGCGGGCTCGCGCACGAGCCAGAAGGTCAGCACGGACATGATCGCGAGCAGCAGCGCGAAGAACACGCCGGCCGAGCCGACCGAGCCGGCCGCGGTGATCACGGTCACCAGGCCGAGAGCGATCCCCGCGACGAGGCGGAGCGCGTGTCCGACGAGCGCGAGGATCACGGGAGCGACACTGGCCTCGAACCGCACGGACCCGTGGCGGTCGGGCAGCGGAGTGGTCCGGGATCGGTCGTCCTCGAAGGCGTCCGTCGCGGCGTTCACCGGCGGGAGGGTGGTGGCGCCGGTGACGTGATACCGCGTCAGCATGTCCTGCACGGGAGGGGGAAGCCACGCACCGCCCTCACCGGCCGAGGAGAGGACTCCCACCAGTTCCGCCGGGTTCGGGCGGGCGGCGGGGTCCTTGGCGAGGCAGTCCGCCACGACGCCCTTCAGCGGAGCGGGCAGAGCGTCCAGAGCGGGCGCCTTGTGCACCACCCGATAGGTCAGCGCCTCCACCGGTCCTTCCCCGAACGGGCGGACTCCCAGGGCGTAGGCGAGAACGGCGCCCAGGGCGAACACGTCGCACGCCGGGGTGAGCGTGCCCTCCGAGATCAGCTCCGGCGCCATGAAGCCGGGGGTCCCCGCGAGGGCGGTGACGCCGGAGGCGTCGACCGCCCTCGCGATGCCGAAGTCGATGACCCGCGGCCCGTCGGCGGCGAGCAGGACGTTCGAGGGCTTGAGATCGCGGTGGACGACGCCGGCGCGGTGGACGGCCTCCAGGGCCTCCGCCAGCCCCGCCCCCAGGGCGAGTACCGAGACCGGCGGGAACGGACCGTGGTCGGCGACCGCGGCGGCGAGCGAGGGCCCGGGCACGTACGCCGTGACCAGCCATGGGATCTCCGCGTCGGGATCCGCGTCGACGACGGGGGCGGTGTGGAAGCCGCCTACCTGGCGCGCGGCCTCCACCTCGCGCTTGAACCGCCGGCGGAACTCGGCGTCAGCGGCGAGACCCGGATGGACCAGCTTCACGGCGACCGGCCGGCCTCCGGGAGACGAACCGAGGAACACCTGCCCCATTCCCCCGGCGCCGAGGCGGGCCGACAGCGCGTACCGGCCGATCGCACGAGGGTCCCCGGGCCGTAGAGCGTCCACCGCAGTCCTCATCTTCCGTCGTTCGCCATCCGCACCCGATCATGGGACGTCTCCCGACCGAAGCGAACCGGTGCGGTTTCTGCCAGTGGCCCTTTCGAAGGAGGTGAGTCGCGGGGAGCGCGGGCGGCCCACTCATGTTCCCGCCATCATGCCTGAATTGCTTCCGCTCGTCTTTGACGATGCCTCCACGATTCTTTGACACTGTTCGCGGATCCGCGCCGCGCTCGACCGGCCCGCGCGGCGGGGCATGGGCGCGGCGTCCACGGCTCCGAAGGGCGCCCGCGCGAGAAGCGACCAGTAACCTCATGGCCATAACGAGCGGACTTGGGGAAGCCAGTGATCGAAACGGTGTACAGAACCGAGGACTTCCCCCCGGCCGAACGATTCGACCGCTGGCGGGAATGGATGGGGCGTACGCACGCCCCCGTGGACCTGAGCAGCGAATATGCCGCGGATTTCCGCGCTCACCAGCGCATCCTGCAACTCGGCGCGGTGACCGTGTGGCCGTCCACCGTCCAGCCGCTGCTGTCCCGGCGGACGGCGAAACTCATCAGGCACTCCGACCCCGGGACGTACAACCTCACCCTCGTCGTCGAAGGGGTGGCACGCGCCAGCTGGGACGACCGGGATGCGGAATACCGTCCCTACGACCTGCACGGCCAGAACTCCTGGCGACCCTGCACGGTCCAGGTCGGGCGGCGTGACCAGTCCGTCAGGTGCGTGGGCGTGGAGATTCCCCGGGACGTCCTGGCGCTTCCGCGCAGGAGCGCCGATCGCGCGATCGGCCGGCCGCTGTCGGCACGGGAGGGCGTCGGAGCGTTACTGGGCGGCTTCCTCACCCGCCTCAGCACCGACACCGCCGCCTACCTGGCCACCGACGGCCCCCGGCTCGGCGCCGTCCTGACCGATCTGGTCTCGGCCCTGTTCGCCCACACCCTCGACGCCGACCGCGACCTCTCCCCCGAGGCCCACCGGCGGACCCTGACTCTGAGCATCCGCTCCTTCGTCGCTCGGAACCTGCACGATGCCGAGCTGACCCCGTCAGTCGTCGCGGCCGCGCACCACATCTCGACGAGCCATCTGTACCGTCTCTTCCAGGACGAGGACGTCACCGTCGGCGCACTGATCCGCCGCGAACGCCTGGAGCGCGCCCGCCGGGACCTGGCCGACCCGGCTCAGCACGGGGTGCCGGTCCACGAGATCGCCGCCCGCTGGGGTTTCACCCACCATTCGGCCTTCACCCGTGCCTTCCGCGCCGCCTACGCCACCTCCCCCAGCGACTACCGGCAGGCGGCGGTGGCGGGGGACGGAGATGCCGAGGGCGCCTCCCTGGCAGGGGACCGCCGGTAGTCCCGGGGCCTCAGGCCCCTGGACCGGTCGGGTTGGGTCGGGCCCGGCCGCGGACGGCCGGGCCTTGTCGGACACGTGCTATCTCGTCCCTCCCCTCCGCCGGCGAGACCTACTCGCTCGACAGCCGCAGGTAGCGAATCGCCTCCTGAGAGGTGAGGGAGGTGGGAAGGTCCAGGAGCTGCCGCTGCCAGATGCCCACGTTCCCCCGCCAGGTGCGGTAGAACGACAGGCAGCCGAGCGGGGAGATCTCCAGGAGACGCTTCTTCGCCTCGTCGAGGCGCCGCAGGATCCGGTCGCGATCCGGAGATCGCTCGTCCCCCACGGGAGCAGCCCCGCGCAGGCGGTCCCCCACTTCCTCGATGAAACGCGAGCGCTTCTTGATCGCGTCCATCCAGAAGTAGAGCGTGGTCACGTCCGCGCCGGAGTGCAGAGCCCGGACCAGGCCTTCGGCGATGAGCTCGCCGAACTCCTCCGTTGCGGCGTTCCGGCTGAACGGATCGTACGGCAGCTGCCACAGCCTCCCCGCGACGCCCGCGGAGCGATCGGCGACCGCGTCGTACATGAACAGCCAGTCCTCGTTGTAGATCGCGGGGAAGTACGTGTCCGCGCGACGCGTGTCGACGAGGAGCGCGTTGCCTCCCATGAAGGTCGACTGCGCTCCCCCGGAAACCCGGTTGGCATGACATACAACTGAATTATCCGGAAAATCGGGAACTTGAAATCCCACCACCCGATACTGCTCGGTCAGAGCGGCGGCCCTCCGGATCAGCGAAGGCTCCATGCCTCGTATGTCATCATCCAGGAAGAGGATCGTCCGCCAGCCGCACAGGCGGGCCAGGAGAAGGCCGATGTTCCTCTTCAACGCGATGTCCGTATGCTTCTCCATCGCTCGCCGCTCGAAGTCGAGCAGCGGGTGACTGTGCCCTGGCGGGACCGTCAGGCAAAGTGCGTTCGGGGGCAGCGCGTACCTCGTCTTGATCTCCCGCGACTGCACGGATGTGCTGCACAACAGGACGATCGTGCACTTCAACGCCTCCGCCAAGGCGATCACAGGCCCCACGCGGTGTGGAGCGACCGTGGGAACCACAATGGCGTCCACCGTGCCAGGGCCTACACCGCCGACCCCCGATAAATCTCTCAGCAGATTAATGTGCGAGCCCACATGGGACGCCTGACCGAATTCGTCAGTACTCATCTTTCCTCCGTTTGTGTTCGTCCGTGACCTGGTCACGAACGTTCCGAGAACAAGATTGATCTGGACACTACGTACTGTCCGGAAAGGAACGAGAAGGGCAACGCGCGCTTCGGGGCCGCAGGACCGCGGGAATACGCCGTCTCTCCACCGCCCGGGCCGACGCTCCGAACGGACGGGTGGCGCGCTAGGAGTTCGCTTCGATCATGTCGAGCACCTCGGACGTCGGGCGCACGTCGCCGAAGGACCGGTAGACGGTGTGCAGGGTGGCGTTGTGGTCCTGGTCGCGGCGCGCCGCGTTGGCGTCGGCGACCATGATGACCCGGAACCCGAGGGTGCTCGCATCGCGCGCGGAGGACTCGCAGCACACGTTGGTGACGGTGCCGGTGATCAGGACCGTGTCGACCCCGCGCTCCTCCAGCAGACCTGGAAGGGGGCACCGCCCCGGAAAGAAGGCGCTGGCCGCCGACTTCTCCACCAGCAGATCGTCGGCACGGACCGCGAGGCCGCGCCACAGGCGCTCGGCCATCGGCCCGGTGCCGCCGGCGGTACGGTACGCCTCGGCCGCTTCCGGTCCGAAGAACTCGTCGCCCACCGCCGTGCGTTCGCCCACCGCGGGCAGGACCCAGGCGACCGTGCCGCCTGCGGCCCGCAGGGCGTCGGCGAGCCGGCGGATGTCGGGCACGATCCCCCGGCAGTAAGGGTTGGCGGACACGAAGAACGGCACCATGTCGAGCACCACCAGGGCCGTACGGGCGGGAACGAGGTGCGTGAACGCGAACCGGCGACCGCGGCGGCGTTCGTGGCGGGCGTACTCCCGGGCCTCGATCCGCCACTCGTGCCGCCGCGCCTCGTTCTCCGACGGCATCGGCCCCTCCTCGACCTCCGGCAGCCCTAGGCTGCGGGCGTGAACTACAGCGAGCTTGAGGCCTCCATTCTCCGACTGGTCACCGAAGCCGCCGAGGAGGACGTTCGCGCTTTCGGAGAGGAGACGGTCACCCGTCTGGTGCGGCCGGAGCTGCTCAGCGGTGCGGCCGAGGACGAACTCGACGACGACGCCCGGGCGGCACTCGCCGCCGCCTGCGCGAACGTCCGGACGATCAGCGCCGCCGAGCTGCTGGAGGCGCTGACGACGATCCATGACGGCATCCTCGTCGACGACGATCTGGACATCGGAGTCCTCACCGCCGTCAGCGCGCTCGGGCACTGGCAGAGCTACCTGGAGAAGGGCCGGCGCGGCGAGCTCTACGAACTCGCCATCCGCTCCATCGAGGACGTCGACCACGAGGTCTCCGCCGATCTCGACGACTTCCTCGCCACGCCGGAGATGGCCGCCGAGTATGAGCGCGCCCGCGGCCTGTTGGCCCCCGCGCGAGACGGCGGCGCCTCCGCGCCGTGAGGCCTCGGCCGGCGTCCTAGCCGGGCGCGGGACGGTCGGCGAAGACGCCGTGGAGCATGCCCGTGGCCTGCCCGACCTCGATGAGATAGCCGTCCGGGTCGCGCATGTAGCAGCGGATCTCCGCCTTGCGGTCCAGGGGCTCGGTCAGGAACCGCGCCCCCCGGGCGGTGGCCGCCGCGTGGAACGCTTCGATGTCGGCGACCCGGACGTTCATGAAGGCCGACACGGGGTCCCCGGGCTCGGGCGGCCTCAGGACGACGTCGGGCTTGTCCGGCGTCGGGCCGCCTCCGGGGTTCATGATGATCCAGGTGTTGGCCACCTTCACGATGGCCGGGTTCTCCGGGAGCACCACCTCACCGCCGAGGACGTCCGCGTAGAACCGCCTGGAGACCGCCACGTCCCGGACGGTCAGGAAATGCGTGAGCACGAGCCCCTGGCTCGGCGCCGGAAGGTCGCCTTGGTCCGGCATTCGGATTCCTCCATGTCGCAGGTACCACCTGTCCCCGAGCCGGGGTGCGCGTCCCTCCGGAACGGCTGCCACGCCTGGACGGCAATAGGAATTGTCCATAGTCCCGGCGGCGGAGCGCCGCCCCCGGGACTATGGACCCGGCGCGGAATCCGTCAAATTCCCGCCAACTGAAGAAGGACCTGTCGGGCGGCGCCCGAAACCGACAGAATCGCCCGTATGACGATCACGGCCGCGACGCCGCCCCCGCACCGGGCTCCCGTCGACCTCGCCCGGGGGTTCCTGACGGGCGGCGTGCTGGGGACGTCGCTGGCCGCCCTCGTCGCCGGCATCGTCATCGAGAGGGTGCCGCTGTTCGTCACGGGTCTGGCGGCGCCCGCGGTCTACGGCCTGCTCGTCTTCCTCGCCGGTGTGCCGCGGCGCCTCCGGGACGCGTCCGTCGCGCCCTGCACTGCGCTGGCGTTGATCGAGAGCCGGGAGGCCGTCAAGGGCGAGGAGACCGACGTCCCGGTGCGCTTCGATCTCACGGTCGCGCCGGACGGTGCGCCGGCGTACCGCGTCGAGATCAGGCAGGACGTCCACATCGCCGACCTCCCCGACTACCGGCCGCAGAGCGTCGTGGTGGTCGAGTACGCGCCGGACCGGCCATGGCAGGTGAGGATCGTCAAGCGGCCGACGCCCGAGTGGGAGGAACGGGCGGCCGGCGCGCGCATCGACTCCGCGCCCGGGCCCGCCATGGTGAGCGACCCCCCGGAGGGCGCCGCCGCCGGTTTCGCCACGCTCTTCGGCCTGCTGCTCGGCGCCGCCGCGGTGGTCCTGCTCTTCCGTGCCGACCTGTCCCCCCAGGGCGGCGCCGCGCGGCAGCCCGCCCCGAAGCCGTCCGTCTTCGCCACGCCCACGCCGTCGACCACCATCGTGACGTCGGCGTCCAGCACCATGGTCCTCGGCCCGGGCCGGTCGCTGCTCGACGACGGAGAGCTGCGCCGGGCCGTCGACTCGCTCACCCAAGGCAAGGACAGGCGCCGAGCGGTCACCCTCGTCGTGCAGAACCGCCTGCTGTCGATCGTCTTTCTCCCCACCGGGAAAGAGGCCCCGCACTTCGACTTGCGTTCCGTGCCCTACGACCGCATCCCGTCCCTGGTCACGGCGGCCAGGACGACCCTCGGCGTCGAATCGCCGCGGAGCTGGCAGCTCACCGCCGACCGCGTCACCGGCTCCCTCACCATCAGGATCACCGTGACCGGCTCCGAAGGCACGGCCTCGATGGAGGCGGACGGACGCGGCGAAGTGGTGCGGCGCAGCCCGGTGGGGTGACACCCGCGGCGGCGTGTCCGGCAGACCGTTCCTGAACTGGCAGGAGGAAGACGTATGGGCTGGCACGGATACCTGGTGCTGTGGTGCGCGGTTCTGGGGACGGTCGCGCTGGTCGGCTACGGGCTGTCGCTGGCCGGGATGACCCGGGCGCAGCGGACGGTCCGGGTCACGGGGCGGATCGAGCAGGTGCGGGAGCCCCGGCACGGCGGCTCCCGGAAGGGCGGGATACCCGTGGTCGTCTCCTACCGCGACCCGTCCAGCGGACGGGAGGTCGTCGTGACGAACGACGGTGACCGGGGCGAGATGATCACCGCCGCGTGGACGGGCCGCGAGGTCGGAGTCCACTACCCGCGCGGAAGGCCGCACGCGTACCGGTTCACCGACCGGCCCCGGCGAGGCGGCCGCGGCCTGGTCGTGCCGAACCTCGCGCTCTTCCTGGTCTACGCCGGGGCGGTGGTCGTCGCCGCGATCGACCGGGGCTGGCCGTGGGCGCTGCTCGGCTTCTGCGGGCCGTGGGCCGTCGTCGGCGCCTTCCACCTGCCCGGGAACATCCGCGACACGCGCCGCCGCCGCGAAGCGCTGGCCTCCATGATCGTCGTCCAGGGCCGGGTCGTCGCGGTGCTCAAGGACGTCAGCAGCGACGGGGACGGCGGCACCCTCACCACCATCACGCCGGTCGTGGCGTTCACCACGCGGGAGGGCGCGGCCGTCACCGCCCACTGCACCCAGCAGATCCCGGACCCGGGCGGCGCGCGGGGCCGGGAGGTCACGGTGCACTACACCCCGGCCGACCCGGCGGTCTTCACCCTGAACCGCGTGGCCGACCAGCGTTCCCTGAGAACGGACATCGCCGTCAACGTCGTGGGCCTTCTCGCCGTCGCGTCGGCGGCCGTCGCGGGAGCGGTCATGCTGTGACGCCCGCGGACGGCCGGCCGAACGAGTTGGGACGCCGCGGAGCGCGCCTTTAGGCTGGGGGGTGTGCTGTTCCATCGCGGGCCTCTCCACCCGGCCCTCGATCCGTTCGTGGCGGGCCTCGGCTATTCCGAGTCGCACGGCCCCGCCGTCCGCGAGCAGTCCATCCCGACCGGCTGCGCCCAGCTGTTCGTCAACCTGCACGCCGACGCGTTCACCGGCGGGGCCGGCGGAGCCGCGGTCCTCGGCGCGACGTCCCGCCCCTCCGTCATCGACACGGAGGACCAGCGGGCCATCGCGTGGGTCGCGTTCAAGCCCGGCGGCGCGTTCCCCTTCTTCCCGCCCGAGCCCGGTCTGGTCGTCCTGGAGGATCTCTGGGGCCGCGCCGGGGCGGTGGTGCGGGAACGGCTCCTGGAGGCCGGCGGTCCCGCCGACATCCTGGACGCCCTGGAGTCGGTCCTTCTCGAGGCGGGCGATCTGGACCGCGATCCCGCCCTGGAGGCCGCGATCTCGGCGCTCGACCGGGGCGCCGCCGTCGGCGAGGTGACCGACCGGCTCGGCTTCACCCGCAAGCGCCTCATCGGGCTCTTCCACGACCGCGTCGGCCTGACGCCCAAGCGCTTCGCCCGCGTGCGGCGGTTCCAGCGCACGCTCCGGCGGATCCCGTACGACCGGCCGGCCGACTGGGCGGAGCTCGCGTTCACCTGCGGTTACGCCGACCAGTCGCATCTGATCCGCGACTTCCGCGACATCGCCGGGCTGCGGCCGACCGAGTACCGGCCCCGCTCCCCCGACCAGCCCAACCACGTGCCGCTCTGAGGGAAATTCGTCCAATACGGGGCACGCGGGCGGCCCGCACGATGGGGCCATGAACCTTTTCCCGAAACTCGTCGTCGACGACGCGGGCCGTGCCGTCGAGTTCTACACGACGGCGCTCGGCCTCAAGGAGACCGAACGCTTCGAGACACCGGACGGGAAGATCGTCCACGTCCGGCTGGTCCTCGGGGACGTCCAGCTCACGCTCAAGGACGAGGACGCCGTCGACGCCGGGCCGGCCGCTCTGGGCCTCGACCGCTCACCCGTGATCATCAATCTCGACGTGCCCGACCCCGACGCGGTCGGCTCCCGCATGGAGGCGGGTGGGGCGACCGTGGTCTACCCCATCGAGGACCACCCGTACGGCCGCATGGGCCGGTTCCGCGACCCGTTCGGCCACGTCTGGATCGTCCGCCTGCTCGACGGCGGCTGATCAGGCCCGGCGACCCGCCGGCCAGGTCATGCGAGCGGCCGACTTCCGCAAACAGGGTCTGATACGCGCTTAGGCCCTGCTCCCGGGGTTAGGGCAGCGTCATGGTCCTTGAACTCCTGCGGCGCGGCGCGGCTGCGGCCGGTGGTCTCCCGGGCGGGAGAACCGTCGTCCGCGCCGCGGACCACGCGGGGGCCCTGGGCGTCCGGGCGGCGGCCGTGCCGATCCGGCAGACGAGACGAGCGCTCGGCGGAGTCGGAGGCATGGCGGCGCAGGCTCTCCACCCGGCGCGGACCGTCCACGCCTACCCGGAGCGGCTGCACATCGAGCTGCGTCACCTGCACAAGGCGGAGAGGCTGTCCGAGGCGCAGGCCTTGGAGCACGCCGTCGAAAGGCTTCCCGCCGTGCGCTGGGCCCGGGTCAACTCGGCCCTCGGGCGATTGATCGTCCACGTGCCGGAGGAAGTCTCGCCGGAGTCCGTCCTGGAGATCGTGGAGGCGCTGGACGCGGTCCTGGGGGGCGAGGAGGCTGGGGGATCCGCGGCGCTCCCAACGGAGCTGGTCCTCGGCGCCGACCTGGTGGGGCTCGCGATCACGGCGGCGCAGCGGGTGCTCGGGCGGGCCGTGCTGCCGTCCGAGGTCGCGGGCCTGGTGGCCTTCGCGGACGTGGTGCCCGTCCTGCGCGGCGTTCTGGCCCGGCTGGTTCCGGGTGCGCCGGTGGAGCGGTGGCTGCCGCTGACGCAGGCCGCCGCGCAGGCGTTCGCGCCCGGCGGGACGGGGCTCGTCGTCGACGTGGCGCAGCGGCTCTGGCAGCGCCGCGAGGCCGCCGCCACCGGCCGGCTGTGGCGGATCGCCGAAGCCGAACTGACCGGCGCGCCCGAGCGGGCGGGATGCGCCCCCGTCTCCGGCGGTCGTTCCGACGACCTGCGCGACGGGCCGCCGGAACGCCACGCGGCCCGGATGCTCTCCGTCGGCCTCGGCGGTCTCGTCCTCGGGGGGCTCCTGACCGGCAGCGCGCGCCGCGCGCTGGACGTCGGGGTCGCGGCGGCGTCGAAGGCGCCCCGCGCCGCCCGCGAGGTCTTCGCGGCCGAGCTCGCCGCCCGGCTGGCCGGCCGGGGAGTGCTGCCCCTCGATCCGGCGGCGCTGCGCCATCTGGACCGGATCGACACGGTGGTGCTGGACGCCGACGTCCTGCAGGCCGCGGACCTGGTGGTGGACGAGGTCGCCGTGCTCGCGGACACGCCGGAGGCCGAGGTGGCCCGGCGCGTCCACGCGCTGCTGGCGCCCGAGGCGCTGGACGAGGTCAGGGAGGCGGACGGGTGGTCCCTCGGTCCCGTCGCGCGCGTGCTGCCCGGCGGGGAGGTTCCGGCCGAGGTCCGGGACCTCCCCGGTTCGGGTCCGGTGCTGGCCCTGGCCTCTCGAAGTCGACGTCGATCGCGCGCCGCTCGCCGGGCCCGACGGGCGCGAAGCCGTCCCCCGGCCTGAGCGTGTAGAAGTCGCCGCTCCGCGCGG
>NZ_JBEZJP010000243.1:0-12028 GCF_040653175.1 Actinomadura sp. NPDC048032 | reverse complement strand
GTCAACTCATGTCGCCGCACCATGGCCACCATCAAGCCACAAACCAAAGATCCAGATCCGCAAAACAGGCCCTAGGCGGCGGTACTGATGGGGGCCTGTGCCGGTTCGGTCGCCTTCGCGGGACGGGTTCGGAGGCCGAACGCCGTGATCAGCGCGGCGGCGACGGCCGCGGCGAAGGGGACGGCCAGGGCCGTTCGCAGTGCGTCGAGGCGGGCTTCGGGGGAGCCGCCCCCGCCGAGCGCCGCGACCTGGACGGCCGTCACGGCGGAAAGGCCGAGGGCCGTGCCGAACTGGATCGCCGTGTAGAGCAGGCCGCCCGCCAGGCCGTGCTCGCTCTCGTCGACGCCGTCCGTGGCCGCCATCGTCAGCGGGCCGTAGGCCAGGGAGAACGCCAGGCCGAGCAGCGCCATGATCGGGAACATGGCGGCGTAGGCCCAGTCGAGCCCGACCGGCAGGAAGAGCCCGTAGGAGACGGCCGCGAGGACGAGGCCGCCCAGCAGGACCCGCGGGTTGCCGAAGCGGTTCACCAGGCGCGGGGTCAGCGTCGGCGCGAGCACGGTGTCGACGCCGATGACGAGCATCGCCAGCCCGGTCTGCCAGGTCGTCCAGCCCCGCAGTTCCTGCAGGTACAAGGTCATCAGGAACTGGAATCCGGCGAATGCGCCGATGAACAGCAGCGCGCTCGCGTCCGTCCGGACGAGGGCGGCCGACCGCAGGACGCCGAGCCGGACGAGCGGGCTGGGCGACCGGCGCTCGATCACGGTGAACGCGGCGAGGAGGAGCAGGCCCGCGGCGAGGACGACGGCGGTCAGCGCGGTGCCCTCGCCGGGGTGCTCCAGCCGGACGACCCCGTAGACGAGGAGGAGCATGGCGCCCGTGACGGCGAACGCGCCCGGCAGGTCGAAGTCGCGGAGCCCCCTCCGCGGCCCGGCGGCGCCCGGGTCGGCGACCAGCGGGACGGCCGCCGCCAGCAGCAGCGCCGACAGGATCACCGGCGCGAAGAACACCCAGCGCCAGCCGAGCGACGTCAGCAGGCCGCCGGCGACGAGGCCGAGCGAGAAGCCGCCCGCGGCCGTCCCGGCGTAGACGCCGAGCGCCCGGGTGCGCGCCGGCCCGGCCGGGAACGCGGCGGTCACCAGCGCGAGCCCCGCCGGGGCCATGAACGCCGACGCGACGCCGGTGACGAACCGCGCGACCAGCAGCATCCAGCCCTCGGTGGCGAGGCCGCCGAGTCCCGAGAACACCAGGAAGACCGTCAGCCAGAACAGGAAGACCCGGCGCCGGCCCAGCAGGTCGGCGGTGCGCCCGCCGAGCAGCATGAACCCGCCGTAGCCGAGCACGTAGGCGCTGATGACGCCGCTCAGCATCCCGGTCGACAACCCCAGGTCCGCCCGGATCGACGGCAGCGCGACGTTGAGCATCGCCACGTCGATCCCCTCCAGGAAGACCGCACCGCACAGGACCAGCAGCGACGCCCATGCGCGGCGGTCCATGCGGGACGCGGATGTGGACATGACCCGGCTCCTCTCCGTCGAGGCACCGGTTCCCCTGATGGATGCCGGTTCCCTCTTGTTACCGGCAGCATCGTCCGACACCATCGGGAGGCATGGAAGACGGAACATTTGCGTCCCCCGGTTACTGCGGGGTTACCGATGCGGACGAGGCCGTTCTGCAGTGGGACACCCGCAACGACTGCGAGGTCCGGCAGATCCTCGACCGCATCGCGGACAAGTGGTCGCTGCTCGTCATCGCGCTGCTCGACCAGCGCTCCCTGCGCTTCACCGAGCTCCGCCGCCGGATCGACGGCATCAGCCAGCGGATGCTCGCGCGGACGCTCCGGCACCTCGAACGGGACGGGCTCGTCAGCCGCACCGTGCACCCGACCGTCCCGCCGCGGGTCGACTACGCGCTCACGCCGATGGGCGCGACGCTGCACGCGACGATCCGGTCGCTCGTCGTGTGGACGGAGGAGCACCAGAGCGCGATCGCCGCCGCCCGGACCGCCTACGACGCCCGCGTCGAAGCCGAACGGCGGGAGGCCGAGCGGGAGGCCGCCGAACGCGACGCCCTGGCGCGCGACGTCCTCGCCTACCGCCGCTGAGCGCGCGGCGCGCGAGGATCACAGCCCGTCCCGCGACAGGCCCCGCTCGGCCGTGCCGCTGGGCTAGAGCGCGGGCGGACCCTGCTCGATGCGGCGCAGGACGGGTTCGAGGTGCTCGTTCTCCTCGGTGCCGATGATCCGGCGCTCGTCCCACCAGGTGGCGCCCGCGTCGGCCAGCGGGCCGACCAGGTCGCGGGCGTCGGCGGGGCTGGCGCCGCCGACGACGATCTCGAAGGGCCCGTCGCCCTCCCGGTGCCGCCGGACGTAGGCGGCCAGGTCGCGGACGTCCTCCACGGCGGGCGCGCGGCCGTGGGAGCCGGGGCCGAACAGCGGGACGGCGCCGTCCCAGCGGGCGGCCCGCCGCATCGGCCGCCGGTTGGGCCAGAACCCGGCGATCCACACCGGCGGCCGCGGCCGCTGCGCCGTCGCGGGCAGCAGCGCCACGTCGTCGGCCCGGTAGTGCCGCCCGTGATGCGTGACCGGTTCGCCGGACCAGTAGCGTTCGAGCAGGCCGAGCCCCTCGTCCAGGCGCTCGGCCAGAAGGGCGGGGTCGGTGGGCTCGCCGAACGCCCCGTACTCGTCGGCGACCGGACCGCCGAGGCCCGCCCCGAAGACGGCCCGGCCGCCGCTCAGGACGTCCAGCGTGGCGACCTGGCGGGCCAGCTGCTGCGGACGCCGTCGCGGGACCGGCGTGACCAGCGTCCCGAGCCTGATCCGCTCGGTTGCCAGCGCCGCCGCCGTCAGCAGCATCCACGGATCGCCGAAGGACTTGCGGTCGCTCCTCACATGGACGACGTGGTCCCACACGAACAGCCCGTCCCAACCGGCCTGCTCCGCCGCCGCGGCGACGCGCGCGACCGTCCTGGGGTCGGCGAAGTCCCCGAAGTTCGGAATGTTGATCGAATATCGCACCCCCGCATGCTGCGCCCTCCCCCGCGGCCGCGGCAACAGGCTCAGCGGCGAGCGGGATCGGTGGACAGCTCGGAGAGGTTCATCGCCATCGTGCGGTGGACGGCGGGGATCCAGTCGAGAGTGCGCAGCAGGGTGTTGCGCGCGCCGCGCAGCACGGGGCTGCCCACGGTCGCGACGTGGGTCATCCTGTCGGTGAACGCGACGACCTGCTCGGCTATGGGACGGCGCTCGGTCTCGTACTCGTCCAGTACGGAGTCGGGGGCGCCGTCGCCCAGCACGGCGGCGAGCTTGCCGGCGAGGTTGAGGGCGTCCTGGATGCCGGTGTTCATCCCCTGCCCGCCCGCCGGGCTGTGGACGTGGGCGGAGTCGCCGGCCAGGAAGACGCGGCCCGCGCGGTAGCGCGCCGCCAGCCTGTGGTGGACGCGGAAGCGCGAGCTCCACACGACGTCCTCGACCAGCGCGGGACGGCGCCTGGGGCCGCGAGCGTCCAGGAGCGCCTGGACGTCGGCGGCGGTGGGCTCCTTGGGCGCCTCGTCGACGGTCGCGACGATGCGGTGCCGCCCGCCGGGGAGCGGCGCGACGACCGTGACGCCCTCCGCGGAGAAGAACAGCATGACCTCCTCGCTGCCGCCGGCCCAGTCGAGACGCACGTCGGCGAGGACGAACGACTGCGGGTAGGCATCGCCCTCGAAGGCGATCCCGGCATGCTCGCGGACGGTGCTGTGCATTCCGTCCGTCCCGACCGCGTAGGCCGCGCGGATCCGCTCGCCGCCGACCAGGGTGGCCGTCACCCCGTCCTCGTCCTGCGTCAGGCCCGTCACCTCGTACGGCCGGTGCACAAGGCCGCCCGCCGCGCGCAGCCGTCCGAGCAGGATCTCCTCGGTGACGTTCTGCGGGACGAGCAGCGTGTACGGGAAGTCGGTCGGCAGGTCGCCGAACTCGACGGTGAGCAGCACGCGGTCCCGCTCCCGGACGGTGAAGCGCGGCACGACGATCCCGCGCTCGACCAGTTCGCCGGTCGCCTCGATCTCGCGCAGCACCTCCAGCGTGCGGGCATGGACCACGGCCGCCCGGGAGGTGTTCGCGCCCTCCGCCGCCCGGTCCAGCAGGACCGCGTCCACTCCCTTCTGCCGCAGCGACGCGGCCAGGGACAGGCCCACGGGCCCGGCGCCGACCACGAGCACGCCGGTGGACTCCGGAAGAGCATTCATGATCACTCCTGTTGCCAATAGCCGTTTGCCAACATGTGTTGGCCAACGTGAGATGGACTCTAAACCGTTGTCCGCACGTTTGCCAACAGTTGATGGCATATGTTGGCGGCATGGCCTTCACCGAGCGGTCCGCGCCCACCCGGACGGCGATCCTGGACGCGGCCCGGCGCCGGTTCGCCGAGGACGGCTACGACCGCGCGACGATCCGGGCGATCGCGGCGGACGCCGAGATCGACCCGTCCATGGTCATCCGGTACTTCGGCAGCAAGGCCGAGCTCTACGCCGCCGCCTCCGCCATCGACCTCGCCGTGCCCGACCTCGCCGGCGCCGGTGACCCGGCGGCCGCCTACGTCGAGTCCTTCCTGGCCCGCTGGGAGGCGGGCGAGAACACCGCCGAGGCCGTCCTGCTGCGCACGGCCCCCACCCACCCCGACGCCGCGGCCCGCGTCCAGGCCATCTTCGACGAGGAGATCGTCCCCGCCCTGCAGAAGGTCCTGCCGGACGACCCCGGCGCCCGCGAGCGCGCCGCCCTGCTGCTGAGCCAGACCCTCGGCATCGCCTACAGCCGCTACCTGCTGGGCATCGAACCCCTGGCGTCCATGGACGTCCGCGAGATCGCCGCCATGGCCGTCCGGGCCGCCCGGGTCCCCCTCCACGCCCCGCGCACGCCCTGAACCCGCGGAGGCCGGAGGGAGACCCTTTGCGCGGGGCCGGTGATCATTTGAGGGGCCGCGGGGTACGGCGAGGATGATGATCAAACTGCGGCGAAGGGTCTCACCATGTCCTACGGGTCGGCGGCCACCGGCGGAACGCTCGCCTACACGGGACTCGCGATGGGCCACACCTGGCTGGCCGCCGCCGCCCTCGGTCTGGTGCTGCTCGGCTCGGTGTTCGTGAGATTCGGGTTCCGGCGCGGGCGCGGGCCGCTTGAGCACTGAGTTCCAGGCACCGACCGCCCGTTACGTCCCGCCGCGGACCCGGATCATGCTGGCGGCACTGCCACTGGCCGGGTTCGCCGTCTGGGCCATGACCCATCTCGTCGCGACCGTCACCACGTTCACGACCTCGTTCGGGGCGATGTGCGTCGCCTGGACGGCCTCGTTCCTGACGTTGTGGTGGGTTCCGGTGTCCTGGATGGAGCGGCCGTTCCGGGCGTCCGGCGAGCAGCGCGCCGCCCTCGACGCGTTGACCGTGGCCGTCCAGGTGCCCGTCTACAACGAGGATCCGGCGGCGCTGCGGGCATGCCTGCGCTCCGTGCTGGCCCAGAGCCGCCGGGTCGACCGCGTCCTCGTCGTCGACGACGGATCCGTGGACGCCCGCGGCACGCCCGCCACCCTCGACGACGTGCGCCGCGAGTTCGAGGAGGCCGCGTCGGCGCTCGGCGTCGAGACCGCCTGGGAGCGCACCCCGAACCGGGGCAAGCGGTTCGCTCAGATGCACGTCCTCGCCACCGACGACGCCGACGTCTTCGTCACGCTCGACAGCGACTCCGTCCTCGACCGGCACGCCGTCCGGGAGGGGCTGCTGCCGTTCGCGGACCCGCGCGTGCAGTCGGTGGCCGGGCACGTCCTGGTCCTCAACCGGACGGCGAGCCTGCTCACCCGGATGACGTGCGTCCTGTACCTGCCGTTCACGCGCGGCGTGCGCAGCGCCCAGTCGGTGCTGCGGCGGGTGACGATCAACTCGGGGACGCTGGCGTTCTACCGGGGCGACGTCGTCCGCCGCTCCGCGGGCGTGTACGAGCACGAGGGGTTCGCCGGCCGGCCGATGCAGATGAACGACGACTCGATGCTCACGTTCTACGCGCTGCTCCAGGGTGACACCGTCCATCAGCCGAGCGCGATCGCGTTCACGCTGGTTCCAGAACGGCTGGACCACTACCTGAAGCAGCAGCTGCGCTGGATGCGCGGGACGACCGTGCGGCACCTGTGGTGGCTGCGGTACATGCCGGTGACCGGTGCCGTGTTCTGGATGACGGTGAGCGAGTACCTGCACCTGGTGCTCGCAGTGCTCTTGCCGTCGGTGCTGCTGCTCGACCCCTCCTCACGGGCGAACCTCGGCGCGGTCGCCGCTTCCGGGACGCAGGTGGGGATCGTCCTGTGCTACCTGTCGGGCCTGCGCATCTTCACGGTGCGGCGCAGCGACGAATCACCGTGGTCGCGCGCGGCGCTGTTCGCATGCACGCCGTTGATCGCGCTGTGGCGGCTGCTGGTGCTGCGCCCGCTCTACCTGTACGCGATGTGCACGTGCCGCCGGGTCGGCGACTGGGGGACGCGCAAGGCCGTCGAGGTCTCGCTTGCCGAGCCGGCGGGACTGCCCGCGACGTCGCCTGCTCCCGCCGGCTCTCTCAAGAAGGGTTGACCGGTCGACCGGCCGAGGCCGACGGACTGGGGCTGGGGGGCTGGGGCGTTAAGGGGCCAAGTGCTGGGTCGATGGGGTTCCTGAGGCGCTGGTGACACGAGGGTTGCCGTGCCGTAAGCGCTATGAGGCCTTCCCGGCCCCGTCCAGATCATTTCTGAGGACCACCCGGACGTGGGGTCAAGCGTCTATGTAAAGGCAGACGTTGGCGGGGTGCCGGGGCCATCTCGTCCACCAGGGATCCGTCGTGCTCGTACCGCGGCTCGGGGCGGTGCTGTGCGGTGCGGCGGTGAAGGAGTCGATGGGAGAGCTGATGGGCGGATTGGACGAGTTGCCGAAGGTTCGCCGGGGACCCCTACCGTCCCTCTACGCCGCACTGCGCCGGAAGGCCCCGCAGGTGGCGGCGGCGCGGCCGGACGGCGGCGGCGGACTGCTGCACGTCTCCTACCGGGGGCAGGAGGCCCGGGTCGCCTGGGACGACGACATCGAACAGTTCGCGTGGCGGTCCGGAGGCAGCGGCCAGATCGGCTCGGACGTCGAGAAGGCGGCCGAGCTGATCGCGTGGGCGCTCGGCGCGCGAACCGGCCCCGCCGCGTCCGGCTAGGCGAGCCGGTCGGGTCGGGCGGGACCCAGTCGGATCAGGCGGGGGCGGCTTCCGTGGCCGCTTCCGTGGCGACGCTCAGGCGGGCGTTGGCGACGAAGGCGTGCAGGGCTCGCAGGGCGGCGCCGGCGTGGTTGCCCCAGTGGTTGAAGTACGAGTACTGCCACCACCAGAGGGCCTCCAGGGGACGGTCCTGGTTGTAGTGGCGGAGCCCGTGGACGAGGTCGCTGGCGACGTCCACAAGGTCGTCCGACAGCCGGTAGGAGGTCGGCTCGGTGTCCTTGTAGGGGTCGAAGACCTCGACGTACTCGTCCATCGCCTGGAGGCGCTCGGCCAGGCCCTGCCGGATCGAGTCGAGGTCGGGGTCGTCGCCCACCTCGGGCTCCCAGTTGTCCGGGAGGATCACGTCGGCGCTGGCACCGAGCTGCGCGCCCGCCAGGATGACCTGCGACACCTCCAGCAGGAGCAGCGGGATGGTGTGCGTCCCGCCGTCGCCGCGGGCCACCGCCTCCAGGCCGTCCAGGTAGTTGTCGACGTGGCACGCGACGCGTTCGGCGAGGGCGTTCCAGTCCTGCGGGCTGTTGGTGTCAGACATCGAGCAGCCTCCGTCCTTCGAATGCGCGGCCCAGCGTGACCTCGTCGGCGTACTCGAGGTCGCCACCCACCGGAAGGCCGCTGGCCAGTCGGGTGACGGTGATGTCCATGGGCTTGACCAGCCGGGCGAGGTAGGTCGCGGTCGCCTCGCCCTCCAGGTTGGGGTCGGTCGCGAGGATCAGCTCGGTCACCGTCCCGTCCGCGAGCCGCTGCATCAGCTCGCGGATGCGCAGGTCGTCCGGCCCGACCCCCTCGATCGGGCTGATCGCGCCGCCGAGCACGTGGTAGCGGCCCCGGAACTCGCGGGTCTTCTCGATCGCGACGACATCCTTGGACTCCTCCACCACGCAGATGACGTGGGGGTCGCGGCGCGCGTCACGGCAGATCCGGCATTCCTCTTCCTCCGCGACGTTCCCGCAGGTTTTGCAGAAGCGGACCTTGTCCTTGACCTCCTTGAGCGCCTTGCCGAGGCGCTCGACGTCGGCCGGATCGGCTGCGAGGAGGTGGAAGGCGATCCGCTGCGCGCTCTTGGGGCCGACGCCGGGCAGCCTGCCCAGCTCGTCGATGAGGTTCTGGACCACCCCTTCGTACAACGGACCCCTCCTTTACTGGTCGTCTTCTGCCCGCGCCCCGGTTCAGGCGCCGCCGAGGCCGGGGAAGCCGCCGGGGATGCCCCCGCCGCCGCCGAGCCCCTGGGCGAGCGGGCCCATCTTCTCCTGCTGGAGCTCCTGCGCCTCGCGGGCGGCGTCGCGGATCGCGGCCAGCACCAGGTCGGCGACCGTCTCCGCCGTGTCGGCCGGGTCGTCGACGTCGATCGCCTTCGGGTCGATCGCCAGGCCCGTGACCTCGCCCTGCCCGTTGACCGTCGCGGTCACGAGCCCGCCGCCGGCGGTCCCCGTCACCTCGGTCTCCGCGAGTTCGCGCTGGGCGTTGAAGAGCTGCTCCTGCATGGCCTGCGCCTGCTGCAGGAGTTCCTGCATGTTCAGCTGACCACCGGGTTCCACGGTGCACTCCCTCTTCCGGCCCCCGAGGGCCTTCTCTCTGGCGCTCCGCCAGCCACCGGACGTCCGTCCCACGAGACTACGGGTTCCCAGGCCGTTTCGGTACGCGAGGACCCCAGCGCGCCATTTCGGAAGCACATCCGGGATTCGGCCGCCTCCCCGGCCCTGCCGCCGGGCTCGGCACGCTGGGCTCAGGAAGCCGAGTTGTCGATCTCGCGGATGATCTGACCGCCGAGTTCGCGCTGGATGAGGGCCATCCCGCTCATCTCCGCCTCGGTGCCGTCGGCGTCGGCGTCGCCCTCCGGATCGACCTCGTCGCTCTCGTCCACGGGAGAGGGTTCGGGCGGCGGCGGGGGCTCGTCCGGCGGCGGCGGAGGCGGCTCCGGGCGCCGGTCGGCGCTCGGCGCGGACGGGCGCGCGGACGGCTGGGCGGGCGGCCGCGGCTGCGGTGCCGGGTTCGGTGTGGCCGCCCCACCGAACCCCGCGCTAGGGCCCGGCCTTCCCCCCGGTGGGGACCCGCCGCCGGGCGATCCGCCCACGACCGTCTCGATCCGCCAGTCGACGCCCATCCGCTCCTTGAAGACCTCGCGCAGGACGGCGTCGCGGCCGCCGTTGACGAAGCCGAGGCGGCGTCCCTCCGCGTCGAAGCCGAGGGTGAGGATCCTGCCCTCGAGCGAGACCGGCTGCACCCCGGACATGATGACCATCCAGGTGGCGCGGCTCTTCTGCTTGACGGCCTCGACGACGTCCGGCCAGAGCCGCTGGATGGTGGAGAAGTCCGCCCCTCCGCCGCCTGCGCTCGACGCGGCGGGCGCCGGTGGTGCGCTGGAGGGTGCGGGCGGTGCGCTGTACGCGGGCCGCGCGGCGGTCGGCGCGGCCGAGGACTGGGCCGCCGCAGCCGGGCTGGTCGTAGCCGAGGTGGCCGCGGGCGGGGTGTCTGGGGCCGGGGTGGCTGTGACTGGCGTAGCTGGAGCAGCTGTGGTGGGGGCGGCCGTGCTCGGGGCGGCTGCACGGTTATCCACAGAACCGGATTCTGCGTGTGCCGTACCGGGGGCGGGGTTGACACTGGAAGTGGGGTCGGCCCCCCGGGAGGGAGGGGACTGGGTTCCGGGCGTTTGAGAACCCCCGTCGCGAGAAGACGTCCCCCCCGGCTGTCCTTGCTGTCCTTGCGGCCCCGAGTGTCCTTGCGGCCCAGACTGACCTGACTGCCCTGGCGTTTCCTGCGCGGGACCACCCTGCGCGGGACCACCCTGCGCGGGACCACCCTGCCCCGCGCCGCCCGGGGCGGGGGCCGCGGACGCGAAGGCCTGGGCCAGAGGGTCACCGCCCTGCCCGCCGCCGAAACCGCCCTGGCCACCGCCGAAGCCGCCCTGGCCGGCCTGGCGTTCCAGACGGTCGAGGCGCGCGAACATGGACGCCTCGTCCTCGTACGCGGCCGGCAGCAGGATCCGGGCGCAGATCAGTTCCAGCAGCAGCCGCGGGGACGTGGCGCCCCGCATCTCCGTGAGCCCGGTGTGCAGCAGGTCGGCGGCACGCGTCAGCTCACCGGGCCCCATCGAGGACGCCTGGCGCCGCATGCGCTCCAGCTCGTCCGGCGGGAAGTTCAGCAGCCCCGAGCCCGCGGCCTCCGGGACGTTGGAAAGGATCACCAGGTCGCGGAGGCGTTCCAGCAGGTCGGCGGTGAAGCGGCGCGGGTCCTGGCCGCTCTCGATCACGCGGTCGATCGCGGCGAACACGGCGGCGCCGTCCCGGGAGGCGAAGGCCGCGACGACCTCGTCCAGCAGCGCGGAGTCGGTGTAGCCGAGCAGCGACACGGCCCGCGCGTACGTGATGCCCTTCTCGTCCGATCCGGCGAGGAGCTGGTCCAGGATCGACAGCGTGTCGCGCGCGGAGCCGGCGCCGGCCCGGACCGCCAGCGGCAGCGCGGACGCCTCGTACGGGACGTCCTCGCTCTTGAGGATCTCCTCGACGAGGTCCTGGAGGACGCCCGGCGGGATCAGCCGGAACGGGTAGTGGTGGGTCCGGGACCGGATCGTCCCGATGACCTTCTCCGGCTCGGTCGTCGCGAACACGAACTTCAGGTGCGGCGGCGGCTCCTCGACGAGCTTCAGCAGCGCGTTGAAGCCCTCGCGGGTGACCATGTGCGCCTCGTCGATGATGTACACCTTGAAGCGCGCCGCGACCGGGGCGAAGAAGGCCCGTTCCCGCAGGTCGCGGGCATCGTCGACCCCGCCGTGGGAGGCGGCGTCGATCTCGATCACGTCGATGTGCCCGGTCCCGGACGGCCCGAGCGCGACGCACGAGTCGCACTTGCCGCACGGGTCGGGGGTCGGCCCCTCCTCGCAGTTCAGCGAGCGGGCGAGGATCCGGGCGCTGGACGTCTTGCCGCAGCCGCGCGGACCGCTGAACAGGTACGCGTGGTTGATCCGGCCGTTGCGCAGCGCCTGCTGGAGGGGCTCGGCGACGTGTTCCTGCCCCTTCAGCTCGGCGAACGTCGCTGGCCGGTACTTGCGGTACAGAGCCAGACTCATCGGGGGTCCGCCCTCCCTCGAGAAGCAGAGCGTCAGAAGCGCCGTGTCGCCGTGGACCGGCCGTCGCGGGCCGGTCGCCGTCAAACCAAGGGACCCCCCGCACACCCGCCAGAGCCTGCTTATCCTTGCTGCCTTCCGGCCCTGGGGAGGTTCACAGGGTGACGCCGTGCGAGGGGTCTGCCCAAAGTCTATGGCATCCCCGGCCCCGGATGGCCACGCATTCCAGCGTAGTCTCCGCCCATGCCCGCCTCTTCCCAGGACACGCTCCTGCACATCGCCGAACGAACCCACTGGGAATCCGCCCGGAGCACCGGCGTGGCGTACACCATGTCCACCCTGGGCCGGACCCTGGACGAGGAGGGCTTCATCCACTGCTCGTCCGACCTCGCCCAGGTGGACGGCGTCCTGGGCCGCTTCTACGGTGACGTCCCTCGCGACGCCCTGGTTCTGCTGGTCATCGACGTCTCCCGCCTCGACGCGCCCGTCCGCCACGAGCCCGCCGGGGACGAGCTGTTCCCCCACGTCTACGGACCGATCCCGGTCGACGCCGTTATTGATGTCAGGTCACTGCCCGAGAACCGGTAGGCTTCCGCGTGGAGGATTCGCCTAGTGGCCTAGGGCGCACGCTTGGAAAGCGTGTTGGGTTCACGCCCTGAGCGCGAGGAGGATCTCCTCGTTCAGCTCGGAGGGGCAGTCCTCGCAGCGGCCGAGCTTGCGCT
>NZ_JBEZJP010000242.1:0-12045 GCF_040653175.1 Actinomadura sp. NPDC048032 | reverse complement strand
GTCGTTGGCGGGGGCGGGGAGCCTGACGCGGTGGGACGGGGGCGGCGCCCGGCGGCGGGCGCGCCGGACGCGGGGGCGGCGGACCCGGGCCGGTGCTGGCAGTCGCACCAGGAGCCGCCACGGCACTCCTCGTGGTGGCGCTCGCGGCACGACGGGCAGATCATGTCTCCATTGTCACCCATGAAGGCAAATGCCCGGTTCGCCGAGGTCGAGTGCGGATGATCATGGTCCGGGAAACGTTCTGTGCCGTCATAACGGGTATGGGGCAAGGGATGTGCGGGGAACGGGCGGCGGGCCCGCGGGACGACCGGGCGGGGGAGGCGATCGGCACGCCACGCGCGGAGCGGACCAGTGAAGTGGGCGATGCGGCATGTTCCGGGCGCGCAACCCTCTACGGTGGGGCGGTGTGACCACCGTCTCCGACGCAGCGGGCGCCTCCCGGGCTGGGGATCCGCCCTCCGGGAAGGACCCGGAGGGTCCCCGGCAACGCCGGCGGGACCGCCTGGCCTCACGCGTGCACGCCGACGCGCGGGCCGCCGCGGGGATCGCCTGGACGCTGATCAAGGGCACCGCGATCGGCGGGTTCCGCTACCGCGTCACCGGGCTGGCGGCGGAGGCGGCGTTCTTCGCCCTGCTGTCGATGCCGCCCCTCGTCATCGGGCTCATCGGCACGATGGGCCACCTGCGCGGCCTGTTCGGCTCGGAGACGATCGCCGAGGTGCGCTCCTGGGTGATCGAGCACGCCCAGACGGTGCTGACCGGCCCGACCGTCAAGACGGTCGTCGTCCCGCTCATCGACGACGTGATCCGGGGCGGCAGCCCCGACATCGTGTCGGTCAGCTTCCTGATCTCGCTGTGGGCGGGGTCGCGGGCGACGAACGTCTACGTCGACACGATCACGATCGCCTACGGGCTGTCGGGCGTGCGGGGCGTGATCCGCACCCGGGTGCGCGCGTTCGTGCTCTACCTCATCGGGCTGCTGACCCTGATCGTCGTGGTCCCGATGATCGTGGCCGGGCCCGCGCTGGTCCGCCAGGCGCTGCCGGAGAGCACCGAGGCCGTCCAGGCGCTGTACTGGCCGGTCGTGGTGAGCCTGTCGATCATCTTCCTCTCGCTGCTCTACCACATGAGCGTCCCGGTGCGGACGTCCTGGTGGCGACAGACGCCCGGCGCGGCGCTCGCGCTGCTGATCTGGATCGTGGGCAGCTTCGTCCTGCGGATCTACCTGGCCGGCTCGCTGAGCGGGGTGTCGGTCTACGGCTCGCTGGCCGCCGCGATCGCGCTGCTGGCCTGGCTGTACGTGGCGGCGCTCGCGGTGCTGATCGGGGCGGCGCTGAACGCCGAGATCGACCGGCTGTGGCCGAGCGGGGACACGGCCCGGATCCGAGCCGCGCTGGAGGCGCAGGCCGACCAGGTGCCGCGGGACCAGGGAGCGACGGGTAAAAACCACCCCGAATGAGGTCCTGATAAGGGCAAACATGTCGTAACCTCGCGTGACATGACCCCCCGTGAGGAGCCCGGCCGGCTGCGGACCGTGACCGGCACGATCGCGACGTCCGACATCACCGGGCCTGTGCTCTCCCACGAGCACCTCCAGCTGGACCTGCGCTGGCCGGCGCGCCCCCAGCTCGCCGCCTCCGACCCGAACCGGTGGCTGGACGAGGAGAAGGCCGTCCAGCGGGAGCTGAACGCCCTGCGCAAGGACCACGGCCTCGGCCTCGTCGTCGACCTCACCTGCTCGGGCATGGGACGCAACGCCGCCGCGCTCGCCCGCATCAGCGCCGGCGCCCGGGTCGCCGTGGTGGCCGGGACGGGCGTGTTCACCGAGCCGTTCCACCCCGCGTTCGTCCGCGAGGTCCTCGCCGGCGGGACGTCCCCCGCCGCCCCCGGCTTCGAGACCGGCCGCGAGGGCGGGTACCCGGGCGCTTCGGCGGTCGACCGGCTCGCCGAGCGGCTGCTCGCCGAGGTCGGCTTCGGGATGGACGGCACGAACTCGCTGCCCGGGGTCATCGGCGAGATCGGCGCCTGGGGGGAGGCCCCGACCGAGACCGAGGAGCTGTGCCTGCGCGCCGCCGCCCAGGCCGCCCGCTACTCCGGGCTGCCGGTCGCGACCTACGGGCGCGCGGGCCTCGCCCAGCTGGAGATCCTCACCTCCGCGGGGCTGCCTCCCGGGCGCGTGGCGGTGGGGCAGCAGGACCGGGTGGACGACCCCGCCCAGCACCGCAAGATCGCCGAGTCCGGCGGCTACGTCTCGTTCGGCACGCTCGGCCTCGCGGGGGAGGACGCCGCCGCCGTCGGCGCCCGCGTCCGCCGCGTCCTGGACCTGCTGGACTCCGGGCACGCCGACCGGGTGCTGCTGAGCACCGGGGTCGCGCGGATGTCCCAGGTAGCCCGCTACGGCGGCGCCGGGTTCGGGTACCTGTTCGAGACGTTCCTGCCCGCGCTGCGCGCCGCCGGCGCCGACGAGGCGACCCTCGGCGCGATCCTGCACGACAACCCCCTGCGGTGGCTCACCGGTTCCTGAGTGGGTAGGGGACCCCCGGAAGGGGGTGCGCCCGATGCCCTGGAACAGGTTCGCGGGCGGAGGCGCCCGGGGGCGGTCCGGAACCGTCCGGCTTCCCTACACCGACCGCGCCGAGGCGGGCCGGGTGCTCGCGGCACGGCTCGCCACGATGGGGCTGGAGGGGGCCGTGGTCCTCGCGCTGCCGCGCGGCGGCGTCCCCGTCGGCCATGAGATCGCGCGGCACCTCCGGGCGCCGCTCGACGTGCTGGTGACCCGCAAGATCGGATACCCGCCGCAGCCGGAGCTCGGCGTCGGCGCGATCGCCGAGGGCGGCGCCCCGGTGTTCGACGACGGCCTGCTGGCGCGCCTCGGGCTCCGCGAGGACGACCTGGCCCCCACGGTGGAGGCCGAGCGCGCCGAGCTGGACCGCCGGGTGGCGGTCTACCGGGGCGGCCGCCCGCTGCCGCCGGTCGCCGGGAGGCCGGTGATCGTGGTGGACGACGGGCTCGCCACCGGCGGCACCGCACGCGCGGCCGTGCGGGCGGTGCGCGGGCGCGGACCGTCCCGGCTGGTCCTCGCGGTGCCGGTGGGCGCCGCCGAGACCGTCCGGAGCCTGGAGGCGGAGGTGGACGACCTGGTCGTGCCGGTCGCGCCCTGGGACTTCCGCGCCGTGGGTCAGTGGTACCGCGACTTCGAACAGCTCAGCGACGCCGACGTGACGGCCTGGCTGCGGCGTGCCGCGCCGCCGGGCGGCGAGTCCCCGGGCGGGCCCGGGGACCCGGGCCGGGAGTGACCCGTGGAGCCGGGGCCGGGCCGCCGGAGGCCGGGACTGAATGGCGTCCGCGAATTTTCGGGAAATGGCCACATCGGCGGGGCCGGTGCGGTAAAAGGGCGTCCCGCCGGAATGTCGTGAACGACGTGACCGGGTTGTGACGCAGATGTGACGAAGAACCCGGGCCCGGTCGCGATGGACCGGGCCCGGGCAACGCAAACGGCCCCGCGGGGCGGGGCCGTGACGTTTTAGGTGGCGTGCCGGGGATCGCGATGGGAGCGTTTCGGCGGCCTGTGCCTTCGTTCAGGCGGCGTTGGCGCGACGCATGCGGCGACGGCGCTCGGACGCGCGCTCGTCCTCGTTCAGGCCGCCCCAGGTGCCGTACTTCTCGGGCCGGGACACCGCGTAGTCCAGGCAGTCCGTACGGACCGGGCAGCCCATGCAGATCTGCTTGGCCTTGCGCTCGCGGATCTCGCGCTCGGGCTGGCGCTCGCCGTCGGGGCCGAAGAAGAGGACGAGGTCTTCCCCCCGGCACGCCGCGGCGTCCTGCCAGCCCCAGCTGGGACGAGGGAGGTTTGCCTGCCGACGTACCTGAGCCATGGAACACCCACCTTGATTGGTTTCGAACAAATTCAGGACATGGACGCTCGACGTACTTCGGATGACAAGAGTCAGAGAAGCGCCGAATGTTCCAACGTCTGGAGTTGCCGCTCTGTTCCCCGTCCGGTTACTCCGGAAACCTGGGGACGTGCGACAGTGAAGCCCTCGAATGGGGCCTCAGAGAGATTACACGAGGGCCGCCTCGTTGAGAAGGGTGAGTTCCCTAACAACGTAGGTTCTCTGGTTCTCCCCGCAGTCGGTCCCGCACGGGTCGGGTTGCCGGACGGCTTCGACGACCGCCCGGTAACGGCTCCGCCTCAGAAGAACAACCGCTTCGTGCCGGGTTGTTCCGGGGATCGCGGTGATCGACGCCACGCTCACCTCGTCCACCCCGAGCCGTCCCGTGTGCGCGCGGACGAAGTGCTCCGCCGCCTGCGCGGGCTCCGGGGCTCCCGCCCGTCCGCGCAGCCTGGGGAGGACGACCTCGCCCCGCAGGTAGGCGTCCGCCGCCGCGTTCGCCTCCGCTTCGCTGAGGTCGCCGTACGAGAATCCGTGGGGAAGACATACCAAATTCGCCGCAAATCGGTCACCGCCGACATGGGTGGTTTCCCAGATGAGGCGATCGAAACGCGTCGCGAGAGAACGGGCCAGCGGCGCCCCGGTGCGGGCGCAGCAGGCGTTGCGGCGCCCGTGCGTGCAGACCAGCAGGACCGGCTCGGCCACCCGCTCCCCGAGGCCCGGCGACCGGCCCCTCGCGAGCGCGTCCAGGTCGAGCGCCGCCAGCTCGGCCGGGTCGGCCAGCTCGCGCCCCTCGATCCAGGCCTCGCCCCCGCGGGAGAACCCGGCGTAGACCTGGACGGGCGGGGTGGCGCGGCGGCGGCCCGGCCGGCGGATCAGCTGCGGCCGGACGCCCGCCTTCTTCGCCGCCCGCACGGCGTCGGCGACCGCTCCCGGGCCGGCGAGGTCCTCGACGCGTTCGGGCCAGGGGCCGGGGTGCTCGACGAGCAGCCAGGCGCCCGCCTTCACGGTGGCGGTCGCCAGGCACGGCCGCTCGCCGGTGTGGCTCCCCGGGCAGTGTCCGCAGCTTCTGCCGCGCGTCACGCAGTCCCCCCGCCGATCGTTCGTCCCCGTCGAGCTGAAATCGATTAGGTAAGGGTAACCTAAGGCGCGACGGTCAAACCAGCGGGGTGGCGAGCACCGCCTCCGCCGCGGGCAGGGCGGCCTCCCGGTCGCTCGCCACGAGCCCGATCCGGGTGCGCCGGTCCAGAAGGTCGCCCGCGTCGAGGGCGCCCTCGTGCAGCACTCCCCAGGCCAGCTCCGCGCCGGTCACCGGCAGCCCGGGGACGACCGGCTCCAGCAGCCCCGCGTCCCGCCCGCCGAGCGCGGCCAGCAGCGGCGCCTCGGCGCCGTACCGCTGGACGAGCCGGGCGGGCGCGTCCAGCGCGTCCAGACGGGCGCGCGGAGCCGCGCCGACGAGGGGCAGCCGCGAGGTGCGGCAGGGGCCGGCGGTGAGGCCGCGGGCGCGCACGACCGCGTCCACGGCGTCCTCGGCCATGCGCCGGTAGGTGGTCAGCTTGCCGCCGACGATCGTCACGACGCCGTCTCGCGACGTCAGGACGGCGTGCCGGCGGGAGATGTCGGCGGTGTCGCCCCCGCCCCCGAGGTCCAGCAGGGGACGCAGCCCGGCGTACGCGCCGGCCACGTCGGCGCGCCGCACCGGGACGTCCAGCGCCGAGTCCAGGACGTCGAGCAGGAAGCCGATCTCGCCCTCGGTCGGCTCCGGCACGTCCGGGACGGGCCCGTCCGCCGGCTCGTCGGTGAGACCGACGTAGACGCGGCCGTCGCCCTGCGGGAGCACCAGCACGAACCGGTTGCCCGCCCCGGGGATGGGGACGTGCATCGCGGCGGTGAGCCCGCGCAGCGCCTCGGCCCGCAGTACCAGGTGGGTGCCGCGGGACGGGCGCAGCCGCACCCCGTCCACCAGGCCGCCCGCCCACACCCCGGCCGCGTTCACCACCGCGCGCGCCCGCACGGTGGTCTCGTGGCCGGTGAGCTCGTCCCGGACGAGGGCGCCGTCGCCGGTCAGCTCGACCGCGCGGCAGCGGGTGAGGATCCGGGCGCCGTGCCCGGCGGCAGTCCGGGCGAGCGCGGTGACGAGGCGGGCGTCGTCGGCGAGCTGCCCGTCCCACGACAGCAGCCCGCCGCGCAGCCCGTGGGGGCGCAGGGCGGGCGCGAGCCGGAGCGTCTCGACCGCCGACAGCCGCCGGGGGCCGGGCAGGACCGACCGCGGGGTGCGGGCGGCGAGCCGCAGCAGGTCCCCGGCGCGCATGCCGCCGCCGGCCAGCAGCGCCTGCGAGCGGGACACCAGCGGGGTCAGCGGCAGCACGAACGGAAGCGCCCGCACGAGGTGCGGGGCGGTGCGCAGCATCAGCGCGCCGCGTTCGACCGCGCTCTCGTGCGCCACGTCCACCTGGCCGGACGCCAGGTAGCGCAGCCCGCCGTGGATCAGCTTGGAGCTCCAGCGCGACGTGCCGAACGCCAGGTCGCGGGCGTCGACCGCGGCGACGGACAGGCCGCGGGACGCGGCGTCCAGCGCGGCGCCCGCCCCGGTGGCGCCGAGGCCGACGACCAGCACGTCCACCACCTCGCCGGGGAGTTCGGCGAGCTCGCGCTCCCGGCGTGCGGCGTTGAGCGAGGTCCGGGGATCGGGTCCGGCTGCGTTCACGGTGCGAGCGTCCTCTCCAGGATGTGGCGGAGTTCGGCGTCGAGGGCGTCGGCGTCGACCCCGGGCTCCAGCGCGTCGATCATGATCTGCGCGGAGAGCCCGAACGACTGGACGACCAGCAGGAGCGCGCGGGCCTGGAGCGCGGGTACGCCGGCCCGGATCGTGCCGTCGCGCTGGCCGGCGGAGATCGACTCCTCGAACCCCGCGAGGAAGGCCCGCTGGCTGGCGCCGCAGCGGTCCAGCAGGTAGGGCAGCAGCAGCTCGGGGTCGACCTCGATGATCTTGCGGAGCAGCGGGTGGTCGCGGAACGTCCGCACGCCGGTGACCAGGCCGTCCACCAGCCTGGGCCGGACGGGGCGGCCGTCGTCGGGGGGCGACAGCGCGTCGCCGATCGCGGTCCACTCGCGGGTCATCAGGTCGGCGACGATGGTGCGGACGTCCGGCCAGCGCCGGTAGAGCGTCATGCGCGAGACGCCGGCCCGCCGCGCGATGTCGGTCAGCGTCGTGCGCCGCACCCCGACCGCGAGCACGCAGTCGCGGGCGGCGTCCAGCACGGTGTCGTCGGCGGTCCGCGCCGCCGTCCTGTTGTGACGATTCGACGTCATGTGTCACAGTGTAAGCCACCAGACGGGCGGGGCGGCGAGGGAGGCGGGCGTGGAGACGCGCGACATGCTGTGGAGCGGCTGGGGCGACCCGGCGAAGGCGGCGCCGCTGCCCGAGCCGATGGTCGGCCTGCTGCGCGACCTGCTCGGCGTGCGGCCCGCCGCGGGGCCGCCGGCCGAGCCGTCCGGCGTCCGGCTCCCCGAGCCCCGGCTGTCCGGGGACGACCTGACCGCGCTCGCCGCCGTCGTGGGGGAGGGCAACGTGCGCGCCGGCACCGAGGCGCGGCTCCGCCACACGCGCGGCAAGTCCACGCCCGACCTGCTGCGCATCCGCGCCGGCGACGCCGCCGACGCGCCGGACGCGGTGGTCCTGCCCGGCGACCACGACGAGGTGCTCGCGGTACTGGAGGCGTGCGCCGGGCGGCGCGTCGCGGTCGTCCCGTTCGGCGGCGGCACCTCGGTCGTCGGCGGGCTGGCGCCGCGGGGCGCGGACGCCTTCGTCGCCCTCGACCTGCGCCGCATGGACCGCCTCGTCGAGCTCGACGAGGTCTCCCGGACGGCCGTCCTGCAGCCCGGCCTGCGCGCCCCGGCGGCCGAGGCGCTGCTCAACGAGCGCGGCTACACGCTCGGGCACTTCCCGCAGTCCTACGAGTGGGCGTCGATCGGCGGGTTCGCGGCGGCGCGGTCGAGCGGGCAGGCGTCCGCCGGGTACGGGCGGTTCGATGACATGGTCGTCGGCCTCACCGCGGCCACCCCCCAGGGGACGCTCGACCTCGGGCGGGCGCCGAAGTCGGCGGCCGGGCCCGATCTGCGGCAGCTCCTCCTCGGCTCGGAGGGCGCGCTCGGCGTGATCACCTCCGTGCGGGTGCGGGTGCATCCCGTCCCGGAGGCCCGGGAGTACGAGGGCTGGCGGTTCGCCTCCTTCGACGAGGGCGCCGCCGCGCTGCGGCGCCTCGCCCAGGACGGCCCCCTCCCCGCGGTCCTGCGGCTGTCCGACGAGACCGAGACCATGGTCGGGCTGGCCGACCCCGCGGCGATCGGCGAGGGCTCCTCCGCCGCCGGGGCCCTGGCCGTCCTCGGCTTCGAGGGGACGTCCGAGCTCGTCGCCGACCGGCGGGCCGGGGCCGCGCGGGTGCTGCGCGAGGCCGGCGGCGAGCCGCTCGGCGCCGGGCCGGGGGAGAAGTGGGAGCGCGGCCGCTTCGACGCCCCCTACCTGCGCGACTCCCTCCTGGACGCCGGCGCCTTCGTCGAGACGCTGGAGACCGCCGCCTTCTGGTCGGACGTCCCCGCGCTGTACGAGGCCGTCCGGCAGGCCCTGATCGGAACGCTGTCGGGCGCCGGGACGCCGCCGCTGGTGATGTGCCACATCTCGCACGTGTATCCGACGGGCGCGTCCCTCTACTTCACGGTCGTGTCCGCGCAGGGCGAGGAGCCCGTCGGGCACTGGGACGCCGCCAAGCGCGCGGCCTGCGACGCGATCCTCGCCGCCGGCGGGACGATCAGCCACCACCACGGGGTGGGCACCGACCACCGCGACTGGTACGCCCGGGAGATCGGGCCGCTCGGCGCCGCCGTGCTGCGCGCCGTCAAGGAGAGGGTCGATCCCGCCGGGATCCTCAACCCGGGCGTCCTCGTCCCGCCCGCGGAAGGAGAGTGAGCTCCGTGCGCGGGAAGGAAGTGAGCGGCGTGCGCGCGTTCACCGCGATCGTCAACCCGGCGGCGGGCGGCGCGTCCGCCTCCTGCCTGATCCCGCTGGCCCGGCTGCTGCGCGACGCGGGCGCCGAGGTCGACGTCGAGTACAGCCGCGGGATGGAGCACGCCGCCGACGCCGCCCGCGCCGCCGCCGAGGCGGGCCGGGTGGTGCTCGGCGTCGGCGGGGACGGCCTGGTCGGCTGCGTCGGCGGGGCCCTGGCCGGGACGGGGGCCCTGTTCGGGATCGTCCCCGCCGGCCGGGGCAACGACTTCTCGCGCCAGCTCGGCGTCCCGTCCGACCCGGAGCGGCTCGCCCCGCTGCTGCTGGAGGGCGAGCCGCGCGCCGTGGACGCCATCGACGCCAATGGGACGGCCGTGCTCGGCAGCGTCTACGCGGGCGTGGACGCGGTCGCCAACGACAACGCCAACAGGACGCGGCTCCTGCGCGGCTCGGCCGCCTACTACGTCGGGGCGCTGCGCGCGATCGCCTCGTGGCGGCACGCCGACTACCTGATCACCGTGGACGGCGAGCGGTACCGGCGGGAGGGCTACACCGTCGTCGCCGCCAACTCGGGCTACTACGGGTTCGGCAAGCACATCGCCCCCGGCGCGCGCGTCGACGACGGCCTGCTCGACGTCGTGCTGATCCGCAAGGCGCCGAGGACGCTGTTCTTCGCCGTCATGCGGGAGCTGGAGGCCGGGACGCACGTCCGGCGGCCCGAGGTGGAGGTCCTGCGCGGCCGCGAGGTCCGGATCGAGCTCGCCGGCGGGTCCGGCAGGACGCTCCCGTACGGGGCGGACGGCGAACTCCCCGGGATCCTGCCGGTCACCGCGCGGGTGATGCCCGGCGCGCTGCGCGTCCTGGCGCCCTGACCGGCCTCCCGCCAGGTTTTGCAGGGCGTTTAGGGCGGTTTACGCCCCCATTACGGCTCTCCGGATAGTGTCGGTTACGTCCCGCTACGGGACCTTGGGGCTGTCTGTGGAGGCATCATGGGAAGGCGACTTCACTGCTCGCCGTTCTGGGGGGACTCATGATGACCGCAGGCCCCCTCGTCGTGGTGGCGCCGGTGTCCTTGGGGGTGGCGCCGGCGCCAACCGCGCTTGCCTGACGAAGTGTCTGCTTCCTGGCGTCGTGTCGCCTTGACGGCGTGACCGCCTCCGGAAAGGCTGTGAGCACCCCCTCACGCCCGGAGGCATTCTGTGTCTGCCGAGGTCCCCCCCGGACCCGACAACTCGCGCACCTCCGAGGAAGGCGCCGGCTGGGCCTGCGGCAGGCGGGGAAGCTTCCACGAGCTGCTCCCGGACCGCGTCCCCGACTTCTCCTGGCGCCGCCCCTCGGTGCTCTGGCGATCGCGCAACGACGTGCTGGCGCGCCTGTTCGGCGACCCGGCGAACGCGATCCGCCGCCGCTGCGTGGCGTCCCTGCGCGAGCGCGGCACCCCGGCCGCGTTCACCGTGCACCGCCCGGCGCCGGAGTTCTCCTTCGCGCTGGTCGGCGACACCGGCGAGGGGGACCGGTCGCAGTACGCGGTGGTCCCGCCGCTGCTGCACGCGGCCGCGGGCACCGACTTCATGGTCATCGCCAGCGACGTGATCTACCCGACGGGCGACGCGGGGGACTACCCCGACAAGTTCTTCCGCCCCTACAAGGACTACCCCGCGCCCATCTACGCCGTGCCCGGCAACCACGACTGGTACGACGGCCTGCGCGGCTTCCTGCACGTCTTCTGCGGCCTGGACGAGAACTGCTCGCCGCCCCCGTGGCGCGGCCCGCTCGCCTTCATCCCGCGCCGCCTGTGGCGCCACTCCGGAGCCGTCGACGCGGAGGCGCTCGCCGAGGCCCGCCGGCTGTACCGGGGCGCGCCCGGCCAGCAGGGCGCGCAGCCGGGGCCGTACTGGGCGATCGACACCCCCGCGCTGCGCATCATCGGCATCGACACCGGGATCACGGGCCGGCTCGACCGCGACCAGGGGCGCTGGCTTCGGGAGGTCTCCGGGGGGCCGAAACCAAAGTTGCTGGTGACCGGAAAGCCGCTGTACGTGGACGACGACCACCGTCCCGGGGCGATCGAGGGCGGCGGGACGGTCGACGAGATCGTCCAGGACCCGGCGCACCACTACGTGGCCGCGATCGGCGGCGACATCCACAACTACCAGCGCTACCCGGTGCGGACCGGCGACGGCCGGACGATCCAGTACATCGTCTCGGGCGGCGGCGGCGCCTTCATGCACGCGACCCACGTCATCCCGCGGACCCGGGTGGTGGAGGAGGACGAGTTCCGCTGCTACCCGCTGCGCGGCGACTCCCTGTCGCGCTACAGCAAGCTGTACGGCCGGTGGCTGCGGCTCCCGGGGCTCTTCGAGCTCACCCCCGAGGAGGCCACCGCCGCCGTCGAGCACCGGCTCGGGATCAAGCCGGGGCGAGGGTACGGCGGCCCCGCGGCGTCGCGTCGCGCGCGCTTCGTCGCCGCCGTCCTCGGCGTGCCGCGGGGCGAGAACGCGGCGATGCGGTCGCGCGCGCTGAAGCCGCTGCTGGCCTGGGGTGCGGGCATCGACCGGCGGCGCACGCTCCCCGCGCTGGCGCCCGAGACGTTCCGGCGCTGGTTCGCCTCCCACCGCAGCCCGGAGGGCCGCAACGGCGACGTCGTCCTGTTCGTGGACAGCTTCACCGACGCGTTCTCCCCCGAGGTGGGCCGGGCGACCGTGCGGGTGCTGGAGCACGCCGGCTACCGCGTCACGGTGACCGAGCGCCCCGTGTGCTGCGGAATCACGTGGATCTCCACCGGGCAGCTGGACGGGGCGCGGGCGCAGGCGCGCCGCGCCGTCCGCGCGCTGCTCCCCCACGTCCGGCGCGGCGCCAGGGTCGTCGGGATGGAGCCGTCCTGCACCGGCGTGCTGCGGTCCGACGCCGAGGAGCTGCTGAGAGGCGTGGACGCCGCCGCCGCCCGCGAGGTCGCCGCCGCGACCCGCACCCTGGCCGAACTGCTCGCCGAGACACCGGACTGGACGCCGCCCGACCTGTCCGGCGTGACCGGGGTCGCGCAGCCGCACTGCCACCACCACGCCGTCATGGGCTGGGCGAAGGACGCCGAGCTCCTGCGGAAGGCGGGCGCGGGCGTCGAGCGGCTCGGCGACTGCTGCGGCCTGGCCG
>NZ_JBEZJP010000241.1:0-12058 GCF_040653175.1 Actinomadura sp. NPDC048032 | reverse complement strand
GGACGCCTCCCCTGACCCTGGTGAAGGTCCACAGGTGGACACCTTCGTCGATGCGGACCCCCTCACCGATCGCGGGCCCGCTCCATAGGACGCAGACTCCGGGCCGCAGCCGCTGGACGGTGGAGGTGATGGTCAGCGTCGTGGCGGGCGTCGTCGGGGTGGGGGGCGCCGGTGTGGTCCACCGGAACCTCGACCCCTCGCGGAGGGGGCCCGGGTCGAGGCGCTTCATGGACAGGACGGGCTCCTGCCAGTCCGGCCAGCGCTCCACGTCCGCCTGGAGCCCGAAGACGGTGCTCAGCGGGGCCTTGATCAGGATGTCGCTCCGGTAGCGGATGAGGGCGGCGGGATCGACGCCCTCGCCCCGGCACTGCGACCGGCCGCCGCGGTCGGCCGGAGCGGCGTGCGCGGCCGGGACCGCGCCCGCGAGCACGCCCGCGGCGAGCGAGAGCGTGAGCGCGGTCGCGCGGGTCCGCCCCCCGGAACGGAGGCGGCGGACGGACGGGCCCGAGGTGCTGTTGCCGAACATGGTGTCCCTTTCGATATAAGCTCATGCTTTCGTTAGAAGTTATAACCATCCGGGCCGGGCCGCGTCAACGGGTTCGGTGATACCTTCTAACTAATTCTTGGCGGTGTAGCTTCGTCGGCGGATAGGAGGCCCGTCATGGCGGAGCCGGACACCGGGAGCCCGCGCGGGCGCTACCGGGCGCAGGTGCGTGCGGAGATCAAGGAACGCGCGTGGGAGCAGATCGCCGCGGCGGGCGCGTCCGCGCTCTCCCTCAACGCGATCGCCAAGCGGATGGGCATGAGCGGGCCCGCGCTCTACCGCTACTACGCCGGACGCGACGAGCTGATCACCGAACTCGTCCGGGACGCCTACCGGAGCCTCGCCGACACGCTCCGCTCCGCCGCCGAGGCGGGCGCCGGCCTGGCGGGCCTCGCGCACGCCGTGCGCGGCTGGGCCCTCGCCGACCCGCACCGGTACTTCCTCGTCTACGGCACCCCCGTGCCCGGCTACCACGCGCCGGACGACACGACGGCCGTCTCCGACGAGATCATGGCGATCCTGCTCGACGCCTGCGCGGCGCCTTCCGAGGAGGAGCCCGCCACGCCGTTCGACGCGCACCTGGAGGGCCACCGCGACTGGGCACGCGGCCATCCGGCCCCGCCGGCGGCCCTGCACCGCGCCCTGACCTTCTGGACCCGCTGCCACGGCGTCCTGTCCCTGGAGCTCGCGGGCCATTTCGCCGGCATGGGCTTCGACCCGGCGCGGCTCTTCGCGGCCGAGGTGGACGGCCTGGCCGCGCACTGACCCGGCGGCCCGGAGGCCCGGGTCGCGGCGCGGCCCTTCCCTGCGCCCTCAGTGTCTGAGAAAATGGCGCTAATATTGTTGCGAATATAGGCACCCGTCGAGACCCGGCGGGCATCCGGAGGGAGAGTCCCCGTTGGTGTCCCGAAGGAGCGGTCCCGCCGCCGACGACCAGAGCCCGGCGGACCGGCTGCGCGCGCTGATCCTCGCGGGCGAGATGGCCCCGGGGCAGCGGCTGGTGGAGGGCGATCTCGCCGAGCTGCTCCAGGTGAAGCGGTCGGCGGTGCGCACGGCGCTGGTGGAGCTCACCGCCGAGAGGCTCGTCGAGCGGATCAAGAACCGCGGGGCCCGGGTCCGCGTGATCACCGTCGCCGAGGCGATCGCGATGTACGAGTGCCGCATGGTGCTGGAGGGCCTGTGCGCCCGCAAGGCCGCGGAGAACGTCACCGACGACGAGGCCGAGGAGCTGCGCACGATCGGCGCGAGCATGGAGGCGGCCGTCCGGGACGGGGACCCGCTCCGGTACTCGCAGCTGAACGAGCGGCTGCACACCCGGATCCGGGAGATCGCGGCCCAGCCGGTCGCGATGGAGATGCTCGAGGGCATGCACGCGCAGCTGGTCCGGCACCGCTTCCGGCTGGCCCTGCGCCCCGGGCGGCCGGGGCAGTCCCTGCCCCAGCACCTGCGGATCATCGCGACCGTCGCCGCCCGGGACGCCGAGGCCGCCGAGGCGGCCATGCGCGAGCACGTCCTCGATGTGATCAGGGCCCTCGGCGAGGGCGACGAGCTGGCGCTGGGACCGCTCCCGGCCGAGTGAGGCCGCCGGCGGCCGGGCGCCTCAGCTGCGGGGGAACGCCGTCCCGTCGAACAGCTTGCGCGCCGTCCGCACGACGCCGCTGCGCCGCACTACCGGCGGTTCGGCGGCCGGATCCACGTCCACCTCGATCACCAGGTGCCCCGTCGGGTGCTCGACGTCCACGCGGGTGCCGCCGGCCGGCCAGGACGCGGTGAGGTCGTGGCCGACGGCGCCGGGCAGGCGGACGGCGGTCACGGCGGAGATGGCGCCCAGCACGCCGATCGCGGTGTGCGGGGTGACGGGGATGAACGTCCGGGTGGCGAGCATGCCGCCGTCCCTCGGCTCGGCCACGAGCGTGGTCTTCGGGACGGACGAGGCGGTGACGTCCCCCAGCCCCATCAGCGCACCGGCCCGGATCCGCAGCCGGTCGACGCGTTCCAGCAGCCGCCGGTCGGCGGCCAGTTCAGCGTGGGACTCGTGGCCGCTCAGGCCGAACGACGCGGCGGCGGCGACGACCACCGGCATGCCGTTGTCGACGCAGGTGACGGGGATCCCGTCGACCACGTCCCGCACGCCGCCCGTGGGAAGCAGCCGGCCGGTCGCCGACCCGACGGTGTCGGCGAACTCCAGCACCACCGGCGCCGCCGTCCCCGGGACGCCGGCGATCGCGGTGCCGCCGGCGTACCGCACGACGCCTCCCGGAGTCGGGAAGCGCGTGCGGGCCACGCTGCCGGAGTTGACCATGCGGATGCGCACCACGGTCTCCGGGTCGCCGGCCGGGACGAGCCCCCGCTCCACGGCGAACTGCCCCACCCCGGCCAGGAGGTTGCCGCAGTTCTGCCGGTCGCTGACCACGGCCTCGTCCACGCCCACCTGGAGGAAGAGGTAGTCGACGTCGACGCCGGGACGGGTGGAGCGCGAGACGACCGCGACCTTGCTGGTCAGGGACGTCGCCCCGCCCAGCCCGTCGATCTGCCGGGGGTCGGGGGCGCCCATGACGCGCAGTAGCAGATCGTCCCGTTCGGCGGGGTCGCCGGGAAGGTCGCCGGCGAGGAAGTACGCGCCCTTGGACGTGCCCCCGCGCAGGAGCATGCAGGGCACGCCGCCTTCCGCCGTTCCCGCCGTCACCGGGCGCTCCCCGTCGCCCGGTCCTCGGCCGCGCGCTCCGCGGCGTACTCCCGGGCGGTGACGTAGCGAACGCCGAGCCGGACGAGCGTGGCCCGCAACCCGTACCGGTCCAGACCGAGTTCGCCCTCCCGGAAGGCGGCGCGTGTGGCCTCCTCCTTCTCCGCGCGAGCCCGGGACGCCGCCAGCGCCCGGTCGACCGCGGTCCGGGGGACGCACACCACTCCGTCGTCGTCGGCCAGGACGGCGTCCCCCGGGCGGATCGTCTGCCCGCCGATGACGACGGGCGTGTTGACGCATCCGGCGGTGGCCTTGACGGAGCCCTGGGCGCTGACCGCGGCGGACCACACGGGGAAGCCGATGCGGTGCAGGTCGTCGACGTCGCGGACCCCGGTCGCGGTGACCAGTCCGCGCACCCCCCGCTTCATCAGCGCGGTGGCGAAGAGCTCGCCGAACAGGCCGTCCGCGCAGTGCGAGGTCGTCGCGACGACCAGGACGTCGCCGGGGCGGCACTGCTCGACCGCGGCGTGGATCATGAGGTTGTCGCCGGGCCAGCAGAGCGCGGTGACGGCCGTCCCGCCGATGCGCGAGCCGAGGTGCACCGGCCGGATGCCCGGCCCGAGGTATCCGGCGCGGCCCAGCGCCTCGTGGACGGTGGCCACGCCGTGGGCGGCCAGCGCGTCGACCCGGTCCAGCGGGGCGCGCGGCGGGTCGGTGACGATCACCTTCTCCATCAGGACTCCTCCCGGATCCGGCCGCCGCTCATGCCAGCGCCCCCGTGACCTGCGGGTAGAGCCGCGTGTAGGCCTCGCCCATCGTGGCGTGCGGCAGGCCGAGGTTCGGCCCCGCGTTCCGCTTCAGCTGCACGCCGCGCCGCCGGGCGAGATCGGTGTAGTAGTCCCACATGTGCTGCTGGGCGGGCAGGCACTCCATCGCGGCGCGCTTGCGCTCGAACGTGGACGTGATGTCGAGCAGGACGTCGGGACGGAACTCGCACATCTCCGGCTGGTGCGGCTCGAAGCAGAACACCGGCGGCGCGCCGAGGGGGTCGCCCGGCGCGTCGTACCCGATCGCCTGGGCCAGCACGCGCGCCTGCAGGGCCATGCGGGCGGCGGCCGGGTGGTCGCCGTTGTAGGGGTCCGCGAGCGTGTGGGTCAGGACGACGCTCGGGGCCACGTCGCGGTAGACGCGGACGAGGCGGTCGACCAGCTCGGGGGTCTCCCGCAGGGGGTAGTCGCCGGCGTCGAGGAAGACGACCTCCGCGCCGAGGGCCTTCGCTGCGTTCTCGGCCTCGGCGCGCCGGATCTTCTTGATCTCGTCCAGCTGCCTGCCCTCGCGCCAGGCGCGGGCGGACTCCCCGCGCTCGCCGTAACTCAGGCAGACGACGGTGGCTCTCTCGCCCCGTTCGGCGGCCAGCGCGATCGCGCCGCCCGCGCGCCAGACGAAGTCGCCGGCGTGGGCGCTGACGACCAGGAGCGATGCCGGGCTCTCCGGTGGACGTGTGGACATGCTCTACCTCATCTCTGGGGGCTCCTCGCCCGCCGACCCGGCAGGTCGCTTCGGGGGGTGCGGCGGGGGCGCGTCGAGTGGCGGGCCGCCTTCAGCATGTGAGGTGCCCGACGGATTGTCAACAATCTGGGTGCACAAAATTGTTCGCCAGAATAGTTGACAGCGCGGCGGGGGCGCGCCAACCATAGGGCCACCCACCTTTACCCAGGTCAACGGAGGGAGTGGGCTATGACCGCAGTCGACATCGGCGCCGCCGACGAGGAGCTGGCGCCCTCTGCGCGCATCGACCCGATCACACTGGAGATCCTCTGGAGCCGGCTGATCGCCATCGCCGACGAGGCCGCGACGACCCTGAAACGGACGGCCTTCTCGCCCATCGTCACGGAGTCCAACGACTTCGCCTGCGTCGTCTTCGACGCCCGCGGCAACGCGATCGCCGAGAACACCATCGGCATCCCCAGCTTCAACATGACGATGGGCGTGACCCTCGCGGAGATGCTCGCCTGGCGCCCCGCCGACCAGTGGCGTCCCGGCGACGTCGCCTGCACGAACAACCCCTGGATCACCTCCGGGCACCTGCCCGACGTGACGGTCATCGCCCCGGTCTTCCGGGAGGGCCGCCTCCTCGGCTGGACCGGCAGCATCGCCCACATGGCCGACATCAGCGGCGCCCTCTGGTCCGCCGACACCCGCTCGGTCTACGAGGAGGGCATGTTCATCCCGCCGATGCTGCTCATCGAGCAGGGCGAGCTCAACGAGACGCTGCTGAGGATCCTGCGGGCGAACCTGCGCATGCCGGTCGAGGTGGTGGGGGACCTGATGGCGCAGGTCACCGCCGGCAGAACCGCCGCCCAGCGCCTGGTCGAGTTCGCCGACGAGACCGGCGTCGACTCCCTCGACGAGATCTCCGGCGAGATCTGCCGGCTCTCCGAGCGGTCGATGCGCCGGGCCGTGGCCGCGATCCCCGACGGGACCTACCGCGCCGGCCACGACCTCGACGGGACGATGGACGGGGAGGCCGTCCACCTGGAGGTCGCCGTCACCGTCCGGGGCGACGCCATGACGGTCGACTACACCGGCACCTCCCCCGAGGTGACGCGGGCGCTCAACGTGGTCAAGCCGTACACCGACGCGTACACCTGTTACCCGCTCAAGTGCGTGCTCGACCCGAACACCCCGCGCGCCGAGGGCTCCTACCGCTGCATCACCGTCTCGGCCCCCGAGGGCTCGATCCTCAACCCGCGCTATCCCGCGCCGGTCAACGCCCGCCAGCTCGTCGGCCACTGCCTGGCCATCACCCTCTACAAGGCCCTGGCGCCCGTCATCCCCGACCGGGTGATCGCCGAGTCGGGCAGCGCGCCGTCGCTGCGCGCCGTGATCTCGGGCCCGCGCGACGAATCCGGGAGGCAGTTCACCGCCATCCCGTTCATCAACGGCGGCATGGGGGCCCGCCCGGTCGCCGACGGCCTGTCGACGACGTGCTTCCCCTCGAACATCGAGGCCGGCTCCATGGAGGCCCTGGAGGCCACCGCCCCGCTGCGGATCCGGCGCAAGGAGCTCCTCCCCGACTCCGGCGGAGCGGGGAAGTACCGCGGCGGTCTCGGGCAGAACGTCGAGATCGAGCTGCTCGCCCCCGGCGAGTGCACGCTGTCCCTCTTCGTGGAACACGTCCGCAACCGCCCCGAGGGCATCCTCGGCGGCCACGCGGGCGGGGCCTCCCGGGTGACGGTCAACGGCCGCGGCGACGGCTTCCCGCTCAAGGGACGCAGCAGGATCCGTCCGGGAGACCGGATCAACATCGACTATCCGGGCGGCGGCGGTTACGGCGACCCGGCCGAGCGCGACCGCGACGCCGTCCGGGCCGACGTCCACGCAGGACTCGTCTCGGAGACCGCGGCCCGGGAGGTCTACGGACTGTGAACGACATCCAGGTCCCCAGAATCGCCGGCGTCGACGTCGGCGGAACCTTCACCGACATCGCCGTCCACGACCCCGTCCGCGGCGTGGTGGAGGTGCACAAGCTCCCCACCACCCCGGACGACCCGACCGACGCCATCATCGACGGCCTGAACGCCCTCGGCGGGGCCCCGCTCGTCGTGCACGGCACCACCCTCGTCACCAACGCCCTGATCGAGCGCCGCGGCGCCCCGACCGGACTGATCACCACCACCGGGTGGCGCGACGTCCTGGAGATCGCCAACGAGCTGCGCTACGACACCTTCGACCTCTTCCTGCGCCGCGCCGAGGCGCTGGTGCCCCGGCACCTGAGGCTGACGGTGGACGGGCGGATCGGGGCCGACGGCTCCGAGGTCGAGCCGCTCGACGAGGACGCGGTGCGCGAGGCCGGCCGCCGGCTCCTCGACCAGGGCGTGCAGGCGGTCGCCGTCGGGTTCATCAACTCCTACCGCAACGGGGTGCACGAGCGGCGCGCGGTCGAGATCCTGCGCGAGGCGTTCCCCGAGCTCACCGTCTGCGCCTCCGCCGACGTGGCGCCCGAGATCCGGGAGTACGAGCGGTTCTCCACCGCGGCCGCCAACGCCTTCGTGCAGCCGCTGGCCACCCGGTACCTGCGGCGGCTCGCCGACCGGCTCGGCACCCCACCGATGATCATGCTGTCGGACGGCGGCATCACCACGGCCCGCGCCGCCTCCGAGCGCCCGATCGCCCTGGTCGAGTCCGGACCGGCCGCCGGCGCCATGGCCGCCGCCCACATGGCGACGACCTGCGGCTTCGAGGACGTCGTCGCGTTCGACATGGGCGGCACGACCGCGAAGGTCTCCCTGGTCCACGACGGCGCGCCCGCGCGCACCCACCTGATGGAGGTGGCCCGCGCCCACCGCTTCAAGCGGGGCAGCGGGTTCCCCGTCCGGGTGCCGACCGTCGACCTCATCGAGATCGGCGCCGGCGGCGGCAGCGTCGCCTGGGTCGACGACCTCGGGCTGCTCAAGGTCGGCCCGCGCAGCTCCGGCGCCGTCCCCGGCCCCGCCTGCTACGGCAAGGGCGGCACCGAGCCCACCGTCACCGACGCGGACCTGGAGCTCGGCTACCTGGCGCCGGACAGCTTCCTCGGCGGCGCCATGACGCTGGACACCGCCGCCGCGGGACGGGCCCTGGACCTGCTGGCCGCCCGCCTGCGCACCGACAGGCGCACCACGGCCGCCGGCATCGCCGACGTCGTCAACAACGCCATGGCGACCGCGGCCCGCCTCTACATCTCCGAGCAGGGGCGCGACCCGCGCCGCTACCGGATGGTCGCCTTCGGCGGGGCCGGGCCCGTGCACGCCTACGACGTCGCCCGCCTCCTGCACATCGGCGAGGTCGTCTTCCCGCGCGGGGCCGGCGTCGCGTCCGCGATCGGCATGCTGGTGGCGCCCCGTGCCGTCGAGTGCACGACGTCGCTGGTCGTCCCCCTCGACGAGCCGGACTGGAACGCCGTGGACGCCGTCCTGAAGGAACTGGAGAGCCAGGCGCGGGCACAGCTCGACGAGGCGGACGTCGACCCCGCGGACGTCAGGCTGGAGGCCGCGGCCGACATGCGGTACGTGGGCCAGGGATACGAGCTGACGGTGCCGATCCCGCTCGACGTCGTCCGCGACCACGACACGGCCGGCCTGGTCGAAGCCTTCGAGACCGAGTACCGCGCCCGGTTCGACCGGGTCCTCAAGGGCATGCCCGCCCAGGTCATCTCCTGGCGGCTGCGCGCGCTCTCCTCGCCCGTGGTGAGGACCGTGGAACTCGCCACCGGCGCCGCCGCGCACTCCGCGGCCCCCCTCGGCACCCGCCCCGCGTACTTCGCGGAAGTCGGCGACTACACCGACACGCCGGTGTACCGCCGCGTCGACCTCGCCCCGGGCAGCACCGTCGCCGGGCCCGCGCTGATCGAGGAGACGGAGTCGACGGTCGTCGTCGGCCCCTCCGGATCCGTCCGGGTCGACGACATGGGCAATCTCGTCATGACCATCACGAGCGGAGACGGCGAATGACCACCTCTCAGCGCCCCGAGCCGATCTATCCGGCCGGCATCCTTCCGAGCAAGTACACCGACACCGCGATGTACGAGGCGATCGGCGAGGCGACCGACCGCCGCACCCTCGTCGAGGAGTTCACCCTCCCCATCCGCACGGGGAAGGCGTGGCGCGTCGAGGCGGGCCAGGTCTGCCGGGTGTCGACGCCCGAAGGCCCGCAGGTCGGCGACTTCAACTTCTTCAACGCGGACAACCCGCGCGAGCGGTTCTGGGCCGCGCGCACCCGCCAGATCCAGGGCACGCACGTCACGACCGGCGACCGCCTGTGGTCCTGCCTGCCCTACCTGCGGCCGATGCTGACGATCACCGGGGACAGCGTCGCCTACGGCGTCGACGAGTACGGCGGCGGCTGCCACGACCTGCTCGGCTCCCGCTGCGACCCGCACATGAAGAAGCTGCTGACCGGCGAGGACGTGGACGACCACTGCCACACGAACCTCGTCTCCGCCGTCGAGCCGTTCGGGCTGGGCGAGATGGACGTGCACGACGTCCTGAACGTCTTCCAGCTGACGGGGCTGGTCGACGGCAAGTACTACACCGCGGCGTCCCCCGCGAAGCCCGGCGACCACATCGAGTTTCTCGCCGAGATCCCCCTGCTGTGCGCGCTGTCGAACTGCCGCGGCGGCGACCTCTCCCAGCCCCGCTGGGGACCGGGCGCGCAGGACACCACCGAGCACTGCCGCCCCCTGCACATCGAGATCTTCGACCTCGACCCGTCCCTGCTGGACGGCTGGACCACGCCCGAGCCGTCCACCTACGGCGGGCCCCAAGGACACGGCACGACCCGAACGAGGACCCCATGAACGTACTGCGACACTCTCGACGTGACCGCGCGCTGCTCCTGGCCGCCTCGGCGGCGGTGGCCCTGACGGCCTGCGGGGTCACCTCCGCCGAGGACGGAAAGGGACCCGACACCGGGGCGGCCCTCAAGATCGACGCGATCGCCGTCGACAAGAAGGCGCAGGCCGAACTGCCGGAGGCGCTGAGGAAGTCCGGCACCCTGAAGGTGGCGAGCGAGCTCGACTGGCCGCCGTTCTCCTACAAGGACGACAGCGGGCAGACCACGGGCATCGACGTCCTCATGGTCCAGGCGATCGGCAGGAAGCTCGGCCTGAAGACCAGCATCGCCGACCTCGGCGCCGACACCATCATCCCCAGCGTGCAGAACGGCCGCTACGACGTGGCGGTCAGCCAGCTCGTCACCACGCCCGAACGGCTCCGGGCGGTGAACTTCGTCGACTACATCCAGAACACGCTGGGGATCATCCAGCACAAGGACTACTCCCCCCAGGTCACCCCCGCCGACATGTGCGGGAAGACGTTCGTGGGCACCCAGGGGACCGGGCCCCTCGACTTCACGCGGCAGTACTCCGAGAAGGAATGCGTCGCCAAGGGCAAGCCCAAGATGACGATCCACGTCTTCGACAAGAGCGCGGCCACGATCCTCGCCGTGGGCAACAAGCGCGGCGTCTTCCTCACCAACCGCGCGGTGGGCGAGTACGTGGCGGCCACCTCGGGCAACGGCCTGGTGATGGGCAAGGAGACGATCCCCGGGTCCCGCACCCTCTCGGGGATCGCGTACTCCAAGAAGCAGCCCGAAGTCGGGAAGGCCGTGCAGGCGGCGCTGCTGTCCCTGATGAACGACGGCACGTACCAGAAGATCCTCGAAAGGTGGAAGGTCACCGACCAGGCCCTCAAGACGAGCGAGATCCGCAATGAAACCGGGTCCTGACGTCGCGCGGCCGGCCGCCTCCGGCGGGGGGCGGCCGAACCGCCCCCGCGCCCACGAGGTCGTCCCGCACCCCGATCCGAGCGAGGCGACGCCGGTCGAGGCCGGCCGCGCCCGGGAACCGGGCAACTGGATCGCGTGGCTCCTCGTGGCCTTCGTGGCGGTGTGGCTGACCCACGCCCTGTTCACCAATCCCGGGTTCGAATGGGACGTCGTCGGCGAGTACCTCTTCGCCCCCGAGATCCTCAAGGGCACCGCCGTCACGGCGCAGCTCGTCGCCCTGTCGATGCTCATCGCCATCGCGCTGGGGATCGTCCTCGGCGTGATGCGCCTGTCGAACAACTCGGCGGCCTACCTCGCCTCGAGCGCCTACGTCTGGTTCTTCCGCGGCACGCCCGTGCTGGTCCAGCTGATCTTCTGGTACAACATCGCGACGCTCTACCCGCACTTCAAGCTGGGCGTCCCCTTCGGGGGACCGGAGTTCGCCGCCGTCGACAGCAACCGGGTGATGACGTCCTTCACCGCGGCCGTGATCGGGCTGAGCCTCAACGAGGCGGCGTACTACGCCGAGATCGTCCGCGCGGGCATCCTCTCGGTCGACCGGGGGCAGACCGTCGCCGCCAAGGCGCTCGGCTTCACCCCCGTCCAGGTCGTCCGGCGCATCGTGCTCCCGCAGGCGATGCGGGCGATCGTCCCGCCCACCGGCAACCAGATCATCGCCATGCTCAAGTACTCGGCCCTCGCGAGCGTCATCGCGGTGCCCGAGCTCCTGCACTCCGCCCAGACCATCTACAACCGCACGTTCGGCACGATCCCCCTGCTCATCGTCGCCTCGATCTGGTACCTCGTCCTCGTCACCGTCCTGTCGATCGGCCAGCGCTACGTGGAGCGGTACTTCTCACGCGGTCACCTCGACGACGGCGTCGACCGCTTCGCCGCCCTCAAGCGGCGCATGCCCATTCTGCGGAAGCTCTAGGAGGAGGGCCGCCATGGAGCAACCGATGGTGCACGCCGACAACGTGCACAAGTCCTACGGCGCCACGCCGGTCCTCAACGGCGTGTCGCTGACGGTCGAGCGCGGCGAGACGGTCTGCGTGATGGGACCGTCCGGGTCCGGGAAGAGCACCTTCCTGCGCTGCATCCACAACCTGGAGACGATCGACGCCGGACGCATCCGGGTCGACGGGGAACTCGTCGGCTACCGCGAGGGGAGGGGCGGACGCCTCCAGCACCTCGGCGGCAGGGAGGTCTGCCGCCAGCGGTCCCAGATCGGCATGGTCTTCCAGCACTTCAACCTCTTCCCGCACATGACCGTGCTGGAGAACGTCACCGCCGCCCAGATCCGGGTGAAGGGGGTCAGGCAGGGCGAAGCAGAGGCCACCGGCAGGAAGCTCCTCGCCGACGTGGGGCTCGCCAACAAGGCCGGCAGCTATCCCCGGCAGCTCTCGGGAGGGCAGCAGCAGCGCGTGGCGATCGCCCGCGCCCTCGCGATGGACCCCAAGGTGATGCTGTTCGACGAACCCACCTCCGCGCTGGACCGTCCCGGTCGGCAAGGTGCTCGGCCTGAC
>NZ_JBEZJP010000240.1:0-12068 GCF_040653175.1 Actinomadura sp. NPDC048032 | reverse complement strand
ACCGGTTTCCTCGCCATGGGAGCGGGCTGACCCCGGCGGAGGGTCAGTCGCCGACGGCGATCGGGTTGCCGGGGTCGGCCACCCAGTTCGACCACCCGGTGGACGTCTTGGGCAGCTCGGCGACGAACTCCACCGTGTCCGGCGCCTTATAGCGGGCGAGGCTCCCTCGGACGTGCTCGACGAGTTCGGCCTCGGTGGCGGTGCGCCCGTCGCGCAGAACCACGAACGCCTTGGGGCGCTCACCCCACCTGTCGTCCGGGACCGCGACGACGGCGACCTCCAGCACGGCCGGATGCGAGTCGATCGCCCGCTCGACCTCGACCGTGGAGATGTTCTCCCCGCCGGAGACGATGATGTCCTTGGACCGGTCGCGCAGTTCGACGTAGCCGTCGGGGTGCCGGACGCCGAGGTCGCCGGAGTGGAACCAGCCGCCGCGGAACGCGTGCGCGGTGGCCCGCTCGTCCCGGTGGTAGCCCTTCATGACGTTGTTGCCGCGCATGACGATCTCGCCGAGCGTCGTCCCGTCGGCCGGGACGTCGTTCATGTCGTCGTCGACGACGCGCAGCCCGTCGGTCTGGATCATGCCGACGCCCTGCCTGGCCAGCAGCCGGGCCCGGTCCCCGGCGGGCAGCCCCGCCCAGCCGGGCTGGGGCTCGCACACCGAGTAGGGCCCGTAGGTCTCGGTCAGCCCGTACACGTGCACGATGTCGGCCCCGAGCCCCTCCATCTGCCCGATGATCGTCGGGCTGGGCGGCGCGCCCGCCGTCGTGACGGTCAGCGGCCGCTCCAGCGGGTGCGCCTGCGCCGCGTTCGCGATCGTCACGAGGACGGTCGGGGCGCCGTTGAGATGGGTGACGCCCTCGGTGTCGATGAGCCGCCAGATCTCCGCGGCGACGACGGCGCGCAGGCACACCTGCGTCCCGCCGATCGCGGCGAGCGCCCACGGCGTGCACCAGCCGTTGCAGTGGAACATCGGCAGCGTCCACAGGTAGACGCTCTCGGGCGTGTGCCGCGAGTGCACGACCTCGCCGAGCGCGTTGAGGTAGGCGCCGCGGTGCGTGTAGACGACGCCCTTGGGCCGTCCCGTGGTGCCGGACGTGTAGTTGATCGAGATGGCGGCGTTCTCGTCCCGGACGGCCCAGGGCAGCGGATCGTCCGAGCCGCGCGCCGTCAGCTCCTCGTAGCCGATGCCGCCGACCGCCGGGTCGGGGTCGGCGCCGGCCGCGGGGATGGTGACCGTCAGGGGCAGGCCGCCCGCGAGCGGCGCCACCGACGGATGCAGCCCCGCGTCCACGACCAGCGCCTTCGCCCCGGAATGGTCGAGGATGTAGCGGATCTCGTCCGGCGCGAGCCGCGTGTTGATCGCGACGAGCACGGCCCCGGCGAGCGGCACGGCGAAGTGCGCGACGAGGAGCTCGGGGATGTTGGGCGCCAGGTAGGCGACCCGGTCCCCGGGCCCGACCCCCGAGGCGCGCAGCGCGTTCGCCAGCCGGGTCGTCTCGGCGGCGAACTCCGCGTAGGTGGCGCGCCGGTCCCCGTGGGCGTAGGCGGTCTTGCCGGAGAACACCTGCGCCGACCGTTCGAGGAACGCGAGCGGGGTGAGCGCCGTGTGACCCGGGCCGTTGTCCATCGGAAGCCTCCGGTGCCGTCGGATTGGCCTGCGTCTCCAGGATCCCACGCACACCCGTCCCCCACCCGGACGGCGGCTAGCGCTCGGCGTTGCGGGTCAGGATGGAGACCGCCCTGACGGTGGCGTACCCGCGCCACTCCAGTTCGGCGGCGGGCGAGTAGGACGCGAAGTCGACGCGCCATCCGCCGTCGTCCTCCTGCATGCCGTCGAGCCGTCGAAGCTCGGCGGCCACGACGTCCGGCTTGAAGAGGGACCGGGCGGGGCGTCCCGGGAAGGGCGCGAAGTCGAGCGGGCGCAGCGTCTCGTCCTCAAGGCCGCCCTCCACGTGGACGAGGCCGTCGTCCGGGATGTGCTCGCCGAGCAGGGCGACGGCCTCGGTGTCCTCGACGGCGTCGGCCAGCCACATGGCGAACTCCGCCTCCAGGGCGTGCAACGTGTCCTTGGCGCGGACGGTGTCGAGGCAGTAGCGGGTGGCGCGGTCGAGCCACGGGTGCTCTGCCACCGCCGAGTCGTGGACGGCGACGCGCTGCGCCATGGCCGCGACCACGGAGGTGATCTGCAGGGAGGAGGTCCCGGGGTCCGCCTCCACCCAGAACGGCGCACACCCCGCGGGGTCGGGGATGTGCAGAGCGAACGGCAGGCCGCCGTCGGGCAGCGTCACGGATTCCAGCCAGTCGCAGAGCGCGGCCGCCTCCGGCGCCGTCGCCGGCGCGAGCTCCTCGAAGACCTCGAACGCGTGCAGCGCGGGGCCCGGCTGGCTCGTCCGCGACCTCAGGTCCGGCTCGAGGCCGTGGCCGTATCCGCCGTCGGGGTTCCGGTAGGCGTTGAGCGCGGCGAGCAGCGCGTCCCGGTCGCCCTCCCCGGTCAGCAGGTCGAAGCGGCGGCGGTCCAGGGGACGCGCGTGCATGGCCATGAAGTCGGACGCCTTGGTCAGATCCATGCCTCAAGCCTGGCCGCCGCGGGCCCGCCCGTCTTGTAGGTTTCGGCCATCACCAGGTAAGGAACAGGTCCCTGGGCGAGCGGTGGATCAGGCTCGGCAGCATCTCCACCGGCTCCTCCACGCGCAGGCCCGGCAGCCGGGCGGTCAGCTCCTCCAGCGTGACGCGGACCTGCTCGCGGGCGAGCTGCGAGCCCGGGCAGGCATGGACTCCGTGCCCGAACGCCAGGTGCCGCGCCGGCTCGCGGGTGATGTCGAACTCGTCGGGGCGGTCGTGGGCCCCGGCGTCGCGTCCGGCGGCCGCGAACGCGACGAAGACCTCGGCGCCCGCGGGCAGGTCGGTGCCCGCCACCCGCACCGGCCGGGTCGTGACCCGCCGGAACCCCTGGATGGCGGTGTCGTAGCGCGCGACCTCCTCGACGGCCGCGGGGATCAGCTCGGGCCGGGCGCACAGCAGCTCCCACTGCTCCCGGTTCCGCAGCAGGTGCAGCACCGCCGTCCCGATGAGCGCCGTCGTCGTCAGGTGCCCGGCCAGCAGGATGTTCTGCAGGTTGGAGACGAGCGTGCCGTGCGGCTCGATCGCGCGCACCATCTCGCCGCACAGGTCGTCGCCCGGCTCCCGGCCCCTCACGTGCGCGTCCAGCACCCGCTTCATGTCCGCGACCCGCTCGGCGGCGGCGACCTGCTCGTCCGTGCTCATCGGCCGGAAGACCAGGTCCTCCGCCCGGTAGCTGCCCTCGATGAGAGCCGGCATCTCGCCCGGGTCGATGCCGAGCATGTGCCCGATCACCTCGCCCGGCAGGACGCGCGCGTACCGTCCCATCAGTTCGACGCGGCGGTCCCCGGCGAAGGAGGCGACCAGTTCCCGGGCCCGGCGGGTGATGAACGGGAGCGCCGCGGCGACGCGCTTCGGCGACAGCCCGCGCGTCAGCGGCTCGCGCACCCGCCGGTGGTCGTCGCCGTCCGCCGTGAGCACGACGGGGCGGCCCTGCGGCAGCGACCGCAGCACGGCGACCGCCTCGGGCCCCGGCACCACGTCCGGCCGCAGCGCGTTCGCCGAGGAGAACGTCTCCGGGTCGCGCAGCACCGCCCGCGCGTCGGCGTGCCGGGCGACGAGCCAGGCGTCCAGCTCGGGCACGAAGGTCAGCCCCTCGGTCTCGCGCGCCCGGGCGTAGAACGGGTACGGATCGGTCCGGTCGAACTCCACGGCGCCCCCTCCAGCGTCTGATCACCACCGTAGGAAAAGGAAATGCGGCTCGGGAAGGCCCCGGCCTAGCCTGGCCGGATGGACGTGAGTTTCGAGCGGACGGGTGGACGCCGGTACGCCACCGTCGTCAGGCTCCCCGGCCGGCACCCGCGTCGGATGGATCCCGCCCCCGGCTACGACGACCAGATCCCGCACGACCTCGTCCACTACCTGGTCGAGGCGGAGCTGGGCCTCACGTCCGGCGTGTTCGGACGCGCCGCGGCGGGCGGCGGCGAGGGCTTCAACGAGACGGTCGAGGCGTCCGGTGACGCGCGGCGGCGGGCCAGGGAGCAGCGGCGGCTGAAGAAGCGGGAGGCCTTCCTCAACCGGTCCGACCCCGGTGACATGGGAAGGTCGGAGCACCTGGCGGGCCTGTGCGACCTCGCCTGGCGCCGCCGCGCCGGCGCCCGGACCCCCGCGTGGGCCGAGCGCCGGCCGATCCCGCCCGAGGACAGGCCCGCGGTCGACCGCGTGCTGGCCCGGCTGGACGAGCTGTCGCCGCTCTGGCGCGACCTGCCCGTCGGCGGGTCGCTCACCTTCACCTGGCCCCGGACGACCCCGTCCACCGGCCTTCCGTCCTAGCCCGCCCGCAGCGACAGGCCCAGCGTCTTGAACTGCTCGACCGGACGGTGGTAGCCGCGCTCGATGTGGTGCACGCCGCGGAGCGTGGACGGCCCCTCCGCGACCGCCGCCGCCAGGACGGCCGAGAACCCGGCCCGGATGTCGGGCATGGTCACGTCGCCGCCGCGGAGCTTGGTCACCCCGCGCACCACCGCCGAGTGCAGCGCCGCCGTGTCGTGGTACCGGCAGGCGGGGCCGCCCAGGCACGTGTCGTAGACCTCGATCTCCGCGCCCATGCTCTGCAGCGCCGGGACGTAGGCGAGCCGGTTCTCGTACACGGTCTCGTGCAGCACCGACATGCCGTCGGCCTGGGTGAACAGCACCATCAGCGGCGTCTGCCAGTCCGTCGCGAACCCGGGGTGGGTGTCGGTCTGCACCGCCGCGGGACGCAGGCCGCCGGGAGCCGACGCCATGATCCATTCGTCGGTGATCTCGAACTCGGCGCCCATCCTGGTCAGCGTCGTGATGGCGGTGACGAGCCGGTCCTGCTGGCACCCGTGCACCCGCACCTCGCCCCCCGTCACCAGGCCCGCGACCAGGTAGGAGAACGCCTCGATCCGGTCGCCGCCCAGCCGCGTCTGCGCGCCGCTCAGCCGCTCGACGCCCTCCACGACGATGCGCCGGTCGGGGGCGAAGGAGATCCGCGCGCCCATCCGCTGCAGGAACAGCGCCAGCTCGGTGATCTCCGGCTCGGTCGCCGCGTTGCGGATGACGGTCTTGCCCTCGGCCCGCACCGCCGCCAGCAGCACCGTCTCGGTCGCGCCGACGCTCGGGTACGGCAGTTCGATGCGCGTCCCGACGAGGCGCGTGGCGTGCGCGTGGATCCCGTCGGAGGCGTGCGACACCTCGGCCCCGAACGCCCGCAGCGCCTCCACGTGGAAGTCGACCGGCCGCCGCCCGATGGGGTCGCCCCCGACCAGCGGCACGAACGCCTCTCCGGCCAGGTGCAGCAGCGGGCCCAGCATCAGGATCGGGATGCGGTTCAGCCCGGTGAAGGCCTTGCCGACGCTCGGGTCCGACACCGGTCCCGGCACGACGGTCACGTCGCCGCCGGACCTCTCCACGGTCATCCCGACGTGCTCCAGCATCCCCGCGGTGATGCCGACCTCGCCGACGTCCGGCGCGTTGCCGATCGTGCTCGGCCCGTCCCCGAGCATCGCGGCGACCATGTGCTTGCTGACCGCGTTCTTCGCCCCGCGCACGGTGACGTCCCCGCGAAGCGGCCCCGACGGCTCGATGTGCCACAACTTCTCAGTCACCCGAGCAGCCTACGGCGTCCAGGGCGGCCGCCCACCGATTTCGCCGCAACCCCGGCGGTCCGCCGGGTGACGCGGATCACCGGGTCAGGGCCGGTCGACCAGCAGATCGGCGGCGAAGCCGAGGAAGGCCGCCCCGCTGAGCCGCTCCAACCGCCGCCGCAGCGACGGGCGCCGCAGCCGCTCCCCCATCGCCGCGGCCGCGCCCGACACGAGCCAGAACCAGACCGCCAGCTCGGCCACGTCGATCGCGGTGAACAGGACCGTCATGCCGAACACCGGCGCCCCGTCCGGCATGAACTGCGGGACGAGGCTCATGTAGAAGACGCCCGCCTTGGGGTTCAGCAGGTTGGTCCCGATCCCCGCGCGGAAGGCCGCACGCCGTCCTGCGGCCACGACGGGCTCCGGAGCCTCGTCCTCGCCTCTCCGCCTGACACCCCAGAGCGCCCTCGCCCCGAGCCAGACCAGGTAGGCGGCGCCGCAGACCCGCACCGCGGTGTAGGCGACGTGCGAGGCGGTCAGCAATGCGGTCAATCCGGCCGCGGTCGCGAGCCCCCACACCGCGCAGCCGGTCATGATGCCGAGCGCCGCCGCCAGCCCGCAGCCGCGTCCATGCGCGGCGGAGGTCCGCAGCACCAGGAACGTGTCGAGCCCCGGCACCACGTTGACGATCATCGCTGCGACGGCGAAGGCGAGTGCGGCCGTGATCATGAGCGAATGCTACGACGCCCCTGACGGCCGCACCACGCCCCCGACTCACGGGGTCACAGGATGCCCCGCGCGGCGAACGCCTCCCGCGCGGACCGCGCGGCCGCCGCGCCGTAGAGGCGCTGGGCCGCCGCGACGGTCGCCTCGGCGGCGGCCTTGAACGAGGTGTCCGGCGCGAACGCGAACTGCGCCTCGACGATCAGCGTGCTCGCCTTGGTGTCGCCGAGCGACCGGCGGATGTCCCAGAGGGCGCGCGACCAGATCTCACCGTCGGCGTGGACCTCACCGCGAACGTCCTCGGGGTAGTGCTTCGTCCCGTCCAGCCTCCGCAGGCAGTGCGTGGGCCCGGACGTGTAGGAGACCGAGTCCCAGTCGGCGACGCACGGCTCCGGGGTTCTGGTCGGTGTGCCGGTCGCCCAGCTGGTGACCGCCACCGCCAGGTAGTCGCCGAACGCCTCCCCGATCGCGCCCGACTCCAGGTTCGTGCCGAACCCGGTGACCTGGCCGTCCTGCACGGAGTGGCCGTACTCGTGGACGATCACCTCGGCGTCCTCGGCGTCGTCCACCCCGCCCTTGCCGAGCGTGATGTTCGCCTTGTCGGGGCGGAAGAAGGAGTTGTCGCCGCCGTACTGGTTGATCCGCATCTCGATCTGCCGCTGGTTCACCGGGCGCAGACCGGACCCGAACCCGAGGTGCTGCAGGTAGCGCTGCGCGGTCGTCACCCAGTAATAGCCCATCACCTGCTCGAACTGGTCGGAGTCGCGGTGGTAGGCGGGCAGCGCGCCGCCGTCGATCCGGGCGGCGCTGCCGGTCTCGCTCTTGACGCGCACGTACCGGCCGGTGAGCGAGCCGGACCCGTCGAGGTCGGTGAGGGTCACCTGCCGGTAGGCGGGCGCGAGGGCGGCGTAGTCGGCGTCCTTCGCGTCGGTGAGGGACTGGTCGCCGAGTTGCTGGACGGGGTTGGGGGAGAAGGCGGTCCCGGTGGCGGTCGCACCGAAGTCCGCGGCAGACGCCGCCGGCAGCGCGGCCATGAGGGGAAACGCGGCCACGGCCGCCAGGGCGAAACGTCGTGTGTTACGCATGGGCGGACGGTACGGCCAGGCCCCGCAGGGGGACAGGTCCAATCCGCGCCGGGTCCAAGTCTGTCTGGCATCGCCCGTTGGCGGTCCCGAACACTGGCGACGTTTGTGCTGGTGCCCGCACCGAGGGCAGGAGTAGCACGGCGTTCCAGGCACGACGGCGGGTCAGGACGTCGAGGCGGCGCTCTCCGTCCAGGAGTCGGCGAGCGCGCACAGCTCCTCGAGCGCCGCCTCGACGCGCTCCCGGTCGCCGGTGGTGAGGAAGTCGGTCTGCAGACCGGAGTAGGCGCCGTTGAGGAACGTCGCCTTGACGCGGGCGGGACCAGGGGCGAGGCCGCGGGCGGCCAGAGCCCCGGCGACGAAATCGGCGCGTTCCGCCAGGAACGCCGGAACCCTGTCGCCGAGGCGGCCGGCCGCCGCGAGTCCTTCGATCTCGAGCACGAGCCGGGTCCGCGCGATGTTCTCCGGGGCCAGGTGGCGGTCCCAGGAGTCACGGACGATGGCGCCGATTCCGCGCGCGGTGTCGTCCCAGCCCTCGGTCGCGTGGAGCTGCTCGTGCTGGACCTCGTCCAGGCGCTTCAGCAGGCCGGCGAGGAGCGCGTCCTTGTCGGCGAAGTGGTGGGTCAGGACGCGCGTGCTCTGCCCGAGCGCCTGGGCGATCGGACGCATCGACAGGCCGGACATCCCGTGCTCGGCGAGGTGGTCGAGCACCGCGTCGAGGATCTCGGTGCGCCGGTGGGGGTCGCGCGGCCTCGGCACTGGCGGGTTCCCTTCCGTGGTCGGGCGTCCAGCCTATAGGGTAACGAGTGTTACCTTAACTGCATGCCCCTCGTCCGACGCCCCGGCGGCCGGCTCCCGATCGCCGCGCTCGCGCTGACCGCCTTCGCCCTCCAGACCGACGACTTCGTGATCGTCGGCGTGCTGCCGTCCATCGCGCACGGCCTGTCGGTCGGCGAGGCCTCGGCCGGGCAGCTCGTGACCGTCTTCTCCGTCATCTGCGCTGTGATCGCGCCGGTGGCGGCCGTGGCCACGGCGTCCTGGTCGCGGCGGCGCCTGCTGACCGGCGGGATGCTGGTCTTCTGCGCCGCCAACCTCGCCGTCCCGCTCGCCGCGTCGTATCCGGCGCTGATGGCGCTGCGGGTGCTGGCCGCGCTCGCCGCCGCGGTCGTCCTGCCCGCCGTCTTCGCGGTCACCGCCGCTCTCTCCGCACCGGAACGCCGGGGCCGCGACCTGGCCACCGTCATGGCCGGACTGACCCGCGCGGTCGTCGCCGGCGTCCCGCTCGGAACGTGGGTCGGCGCGGCGCTCGGCTGGCAGGCCACGTTCGTGACGGGCGGGCTCCTCGGCCTCGCCGCCCTGGCCTTCCTGCGCGCCGCCGTGCCGGAGACGGCAGCGCCGCCCGCAGCGGGCCTGGGCGAACGACTGCGCCCCCTGGCTTGCCCCGCGATCCTGTACGTGCTGCTCGCCGCCGTCGCCGCGGTGCTCGGCAACCTGATGCTCCAGACGTACCTGGCGCCGTTCCTGGACGACGTCGCGGGCGTGACCCCGTCCGGCCTCGGCGGTCTCCTGGTGCTCACCGGCGTCGCGGGCATCGCGGGCGGGCGGCTCAGCGGCGCCCTGGTCGACCGCTTCGGCCCGGTGAGGACGTTCGCCATCGCCGTCGCCGCCTTCACCGCGGCGATGGCGGGACTGGCGCTGGCCTGGTCGCTGCGCCCGGCGCACCTGACGTTCGGCCTCGTCCCGCTCCTGGTGTGGTCGGCAGCGGCCTGGGCGGTGCCCCCGCCCGTCCAGACGCGCCTTCTGGCGCTGGCCGGTGCGAAGACCGGCCCGCAAGTGCTGGCGCTCAGCAGCAGCGCCGTCTACGCGGGCGCCTCGCTCGGCGCGGGCCTCGGCGGCTGGCTGCTCGGCACTCTGGGTTCGGGCGCGCTGCCGCTCGCCGCGGCGGCCTGCTCGCTGGGAGCGTTGGGCCTTTTCGGGCTCGCTCAGCGCGGCGCATCCGAACCCGTCCCGGACAGCGGGATCGGAGCCGCCGAGGACCGCGGGGCGAACGTCTGACCTGCGGGGCGGCCGCGCCGGTGCGAGTGTGTGGGTTGGCACCGGCGCGACCATGATCCCGACCGCGGTCGAGCGGTCCAATTCTGCCGCATCCCAGGTTGCACAGGGGTTGCGCCGCCACCAGGTGTCGCGGACGCCACAGGAACCTCGCCGCGGGGTTGACGGGCCTGGGCAGGTCGCGGAGTTTCGAGGCGAACAGGCGATCATCCCAGCGACAGCCGCGAGGAGCCACGTGACGTCGACCGATCACCCGCGCTACCCGTTCCCGTGCCAGGACGTCCCGGTCGACGGTCGTCGCCCCGACGATCCGATGGGGCTGTCCCCTCTCTACGAGGGGCTCGCGCCCGTCACGCGGGTCCGCCTTCCGGAAGGACACGAGGCGTTCCTGGTCACGGGGCATAGGGAGTGCGTGCGCGTTCTGCGCGAGCAGGACACGTTCCGTCGCGCGGGCGCCGACGCGATCCCGCCTTACCCGCCCACCTCCCCGACGATGCTGGCACGGGACGGTCGGGAGCATCGCGTGCACCGGGACCTGGTCGGCAACGCCTTCGCACCCGCCCGGATCGACCGGTACCGGCCGATCGGCGACCGGCTCATCACCGGGCTGCTCGACTCGCTCGCCCGCGCGGGCGGCCCGATCGAGGTCAACGAGCAACTCGCCCTGCCCCTCACTCTCGGCGTCATCGGCAGCGTGATGGACCTGCCGGACGACGACCTGCCGCTGTTCAGGAGGTGGGGCGACATGTTCCTGTCCACGGGCGAGAACCGCGCCGCCGAGAACGAGCGCGCGGTGCTGGAGATGAGCGGCTACATGGCCGAGCGCCTCGGCGGACTCATGGCGGACGCGGAACCCGGCTCCGAGAAGGGCGGCCTCCTCTCCGTGATCGCCGCAAACGCCGTCCGCCGGCGCACGAGCTTGGAGGAGGCAGCGCTCCTGGCCGCGAGCCTCGTTGTCGCGGGCTGGGAGACCACGGCCGCCGCGATCGCGGGCTTCCTGTTCCGGCTGCTCACCACCCGGCAGGACGGTGGCGAGACCCTCTACCGCCTCCTCGCGGCCCATCCCGATCGCATCCCCGGCGCGGTCGAGGAACTGCTGCGCACCACCCCCGGCACCGCGTTCGAATCCGCGCAGCCGCGTCGGGCCGTCCGCGAGGTGGAACTCGGGGGCGTCCGGCTGCGCGAGGGTGACCTGGTGATTCCGGCGACCGACCGCGCCAACCGCGATCCGGCCGTGTTCGAAGACCCCGAGCGCATCGACCTTGGGCGCGCCCGGAACCCCCACCTCGCCTTCGGAGCCGGCCCCCACGTGTGCCTGGGCGCGCCGCTGGCCCGCCTGGAGCTGACCACCGTCCTGCGCGAACTGACCCGCCGCTTCCCGGATGCCCGGCTGCATCACGCACCGCACGAGGTCGTCTGGAACACCGTCACGTTGATCCGCCATCCGGCGGAGCTCTGGCTCGACCTGGAGCCACCGGAACGGGACGGGTGACCTATCCTGGCCACCATGATCGATCCAGCGCCCGAATGGGAACAGCGCATGGCAAGCCTCTGGGGCGCCTTCGACGACCACGAGCCCGCCGACTTCCTCCGGAAGGTCCAGGCCCTGACCGCCGAGCTTCCGCCCGGCGACGCCATCGGCGAGTACGAGCTGGCGTCCGCGCACGACTCGACCGGCAACGAGGCGGAGGCCGCCGACCACTACCAGCGGGCCTTCGCCGCCGGCCTCCCCGAAGCGCGGCGCAGGCAGGCCGTGATCCAGTACGCCAGCACGCTCCGCAATCTCGGCCGGGCCGAGGAGAGCGTCGCCCTCCTGACCGCGGAGCGCGAGGCCGGCTCGGACGAGCTCGACGACGCCGTCACCGCGTTCCTCGCACTCGCGCTCACCGACGTCGGTCGCGAACGCGAGGCAGCGGGCCTGGCGTTGGGCGCCCTGTCCCGCCACCTCCCCCGCTACAACCGCTCCCTCTCCAACTACGCGAAGGCCCTGACCCAGGACGCCCCCACCAACTAGGTGCCGCATCCCGCAGTCCTGTCGACGCGGATGCCCGACGATTGGCCGCTCTACGCGGTGCGCCCGCGATGGTGGCTGCAACCACGCAGAAAGCCAGGCCCGCGGCGCGTCGGTGTCGCTGGTCTGGAAGCGGACGTAGGCCCACCCCAGTGCGATTTGCTGTCCTCCCCTAGGCCACAGGAGGCCCGGCCCAGGGCTAGCCAAACGGCTCGGCATCACAACGCGACCCGTGCAGCAGAAGGCCCGTGCAGCAGAAGGCCCGTGCGACAGGACATGGTTCGCAACTCGCTCCAGCGCCGCCGGGACCGGACGGCGCGACAGCCGGCGAGCCGCCCGTGCGCGCGACCGCATCCTCGCGACTGCGGCATCGCGTGCAGGGCGCCGGTCGATGACCACGCCGAAAATCGGTCCGAGTGTAATCTTCTGCCGAAAATGAGAAAGGCCCCGCCGGTAACGGCGGCGCCTTTCTACAATATGTGTCCGGCGGCGTCCTACTCTCCCACACGGTCTCCCATGCAGTACCAT
>NZ_JBEZJP010000239.1:0-12148 GCF_040653175.1 Actinomadura sp. NPDC048032 | reverse complement strand
CGTCTGGTCGACCGCCTGCTCGGACAGGATCGGATGCATCATGCCGCGCAGGTACGCGCCCCAGGTCGCCGGCCACAGGGCGACGTTGGCCGCGCGGGCGTCACTCTGGTCGGTGCCGTCGGCGTTGGGCATGCCGGTCAGCACGGCCGGGTCGATGCCGAGCAGGTCGGCCAGCCACTGCCCGTCGGTCCGGGTCCGCCAGTCGTCGGGCGCGTCCGCCGCCGCGAACCCGAAGGCGGTGCGCAGCGCGGCCTGGGCTTCGGCGCGGCGGTCCTGCCCGGCGGGGGCGGCCTCGCTGTTGTTGGTCGGGGTGCCCTGTGGCAGCAGCCCGTACCCGGACGGGCTGCGCAGCTGCCGGGTGATGAGGTCGGCCAGCTGGACGGCCGTCTGCTCGGGGCCGGACCGCTCCCGCAGCCCGAACACCAGTAGCCGGTCCAGGCCGTTGCGGATCTGCGGGGTGAGCGGGATGCGCAGGCCCATGCCGAGTGTCACCGCCCGCCCGAAGTCGGTCAGCCACTGGAGCTCGTCGGGCACCCGCAGCGCGCCGGTCCGCTCATCCACCTTGAGCTGTTCGTCGGTGTCGGCCTCGGGGTCGGGGCTGACCGCGAGCGCGTCGGGCACCGCCTCGCCGGTCGCCGTCAGCACCCGCTCGCCGCCCACGTATCCGAGCACGGTGAAGCGGTCCGGCAGGAGCCTGGCCTTCGCCGCCTGGGTCCACGACTGCTCGGCCAGGCTTCCCGCGGCCGGCGGCGGCAGCACGAGGAACGCGACCATCACCGCGTCGTCGACGGCGGTAGGCGCGGCGTCAACGCCCACCGGCCGCCGGGTCCGGATCGTGTCCGCCCGGCCGGCCCCGACGTCGGCGCGCAGCGCGGTGTCGGCGGCGCGCAGCTTGGCCCGGTCGCCGTGCGCGCGCCACACCGCCGTCCAGTACGTGACGGTCGGTTGCCGGTCCGCGGCCGGTACGGCCTGGCCGGTCACGACCACCAGCACGGTCGCGCCCTCCGGCACCGTCACGGGCCGGTCGGCGAGGTTGGCGGGGGTACGGGTCCGCAGCAGCCAGCCGGCCCGGCCGCCGGGCACCCGAGCGACCAGCTCCTGCCAGGCCGCCTGCTCGGCCACCGCGTTCCCGCCGGTCCGCCAGTGCGCCGTCCAGTACGCGTCCACCGCGGCGATCTCGGCGCGGGTCGGCTTGGGCTCGAACTTATCGGTGCACCACTCGTCCGGGAAGATCCGTACCAGCAGCTCGGTGGCGGTGAACCGGGTCTCCACCCGGACCGGGCCGAGCAGTACCGGGAAGTCGTCGCTGAGCGCGGTCACAGCAGCATCTCCTGAGCGTGGACGGCCATCAGCACCGGCGCCTGGAACAGCATGTAGGCCACGTCGGCGGAACTCAGCCCGCCGTGCCAGACGGGCAGGAACGCGTCCTCCAAGTGCTGGTCGTTCTTCTCGGCATCGGCGGCGGGGTCGTCGAAGTCCTTGAGCGGGACCTGCACGGTGCTCGCGTCCAGCCGGATGAACCCGGTCCCGCCCGGATCCACGTCGGCCCACGTCAGGTCGTTCCACACCTCGACCGGGGTGGGCGGGCCCTCGTCCGCGCCGAACCGGGGGTCGCCGGGACGTTCCTGGATCACGAAGAACCAGCCCGCCGCGCCGGTGGCGAAGTCGCCTTTGGCCTCGGCCGCCGTCAGGTCGAAGCCGAGCAGGGTCAGGTCGGGGTCCACCTTGGCCTCGTACAGCGGGAGCCTGATCTCCTCCAGCGTCGGGTGCGCGGGGTCTGCGAGTTCGACCGGGACCCGTTCCTGGGCCGGGTCCGGCGGTCCCGCCTCGGGCTGCCAGCGGGCGCGGTGCGCGTAGATGGCGGCGTTCGGATACTTCCTCAGCAGGTCGCCGCGGATGACCAGAACGAGGTCGTCGGCCTGCTCGCCGGTCTCCCGCGCGTCGTTCTCACCGAGTTCGGCGGCCTTCGGCCAGGTGTGCAGCGGCTGGATGTCGTACTGCTTCACGCCCCCGCGCGTGTCCCAGAACTGCCGGAAAGGCGAGCCGCGCTGGTCGGTGGGGTACTCGCGCCAGAGCAGCTCGCGGGCCATCTCGTGGTTGAGTCCGACGAGGAAGGACTCGATGAACTCCTGGTTGGTCTCCAGCAGCGTCACCGTGTTCCGCGGGATCAGCCCGAGGTTCGGGGCGAAGTAGTCCACCGACAGGTCCAGCAGCGCCTTGTACATCGGCAGGTCGATGACGGGATACGCCATCGCCTCGATGAACCGCTCGGCGAACGACCGCAGCCGTTCCGGCAGGCTGACCGACGTCAGCAGGCTGGTGGGCACGGTCTTCTCGGCGCGCAGGCCGGTCATCATCGCGTCGGTGGTGGCGCGGACGTTCAGAGGCTCGTCGCCGCCCTCGGTCCGGCCGCCGACGCCCGCCGCGTGCCAGCCCCGGTAGATGTCGCGCAGCCCGTCCTTGAAGCGCTTGGCCTCCTCGCTGTCGGCTCCGCCTTCGGAGGGGACGAACGTGTCGCCCGGCAAGGTGATCCGGAAGTCGGCGCTGCGCGGAAGCCGGTCGACCGGATCGGCTGGGTCGGCCTCGATGGCGGCCGTGAGCCCGATCGGCGGTGGTGCCGGGTGCAGGACATCGGTCAGCTGCTCGGTCGTCACCACCGCGCCGGGAGTCTCCTTGGCGGCGGCCGCCGTCACGGGGTCGTCCGGGTCGTCCATCCGCGGGATCAGCGCGTCGGGCGGCGTGGTCTCACTGAACGGCAGGTCGCGGATCAGCCGCCCCGGCCGCAGCATCCGCCGCATCGGCGGGGACAGCGGCGCGGCCGTCACGCGGCTGCGCGCCACGTGGAACCCGACCGCGACCCGCTCGCCCTCGACCGCCGCCGCCCCGCGCAGAGCCCGATCACGCGTGGTCACCCGCGAGTTGGCGGGAGCGGTGAGCACGAGGGCCTTGCCGGACGGCACCGGCTCCTCGGCCAGCATGATCGGTGCGCCGGCGGGCTCCACGTGCCTGGCCTGCAGCACGGTCCCGACCTCGCGGGCGAGCTGGGCGGCGCGGATCTTGGCGTTGGCCGCCAGCACGTCGCCGACCTGCGCCCAGGCGGCGACCATGAACTCCTCCTGCCGCTCCTGGACGACGCGGGTGCCCAGGTGGGCGGCGACGCGGTAGCGCGGGTCCAGGTTGAGCCGGTGCACCCAGTTGCGGTCGGGCGTGATCGGGCTGCCGTCGCGCTCGGTCAGCAGCCGGTTCGCGGGGGCGTGCCAGCGCCCGTACAGCGGCGGGGTGATGATCGGATCGACCTCGCCCGCCAGGTCCTGCACCCCGTGGGCGGCGTGCGCGGCGGCCGGGGTCTGGTCGAGGTAGGCGTCGGCCAGGTTGACCAGTCCAGCGAGGGCCTTCTGGAACGGGTGCGGGTACGGCTCATCCCACTTGTCGTAAACGTCGCCCTTGGGACGGTTGGGCGACTGGAGTGCGCCGCCCAGCTTGAGCACGCCGTGCAACTCCGCCGGGCTGGTGATGGGCGGCAGCCCCGGCCCGGCCGAGTTGTGCACGTCGAGGTCGCGGCGGCCGATGGCCGGGTCGGCGGGCCGGGGCTCCAGCAGCCGGACCAGGTACTCGAAGTCGCCCGCGCTGCCGGTGCCGAAGAACCAGCGGTGGTAGTACGGCAACGTCGCGGGCTCGGGGCGGCCTGGGTAGTCGGGGCCCCAGCTGGAGTGCAGCGCGCCGGGCGCGGTGGCCGGGTCCAGGCCGAGCCCGGCCAGGCGGCCCGTCTCGAACGCGGGGACCAGGAACGCGTGGTAGCCGGTGTCGGGCTTGAGCCGCCGCGGGCACATCAGCCGCGAGCACGCCAGATCGGCGTTGGTGATCAGCACCTGGCGCAGGGCGGCGAGCGCACCGGCGGGATCGTCGTTGGCGACCAGGCCGTCCAGCGCGCCGTTGACGTGCACGTGCGCCCAGGCGCCGAGCTGGCCCGGCGGCGGCAGCGTCCCGGCCGGGTCCTTGACCTGGATCGACGGCAGCGGCCGCCCGGCGACCGCGCCCTCGGTGAACTCCGCGCCCGGGTCGCCCGCCGGCTCGGCCGCCCCGGCGAGCACGACGAGCGCCAGCCAGGGCAGCAGCCGCTTGGTGGCCCCGTCGGGCGGGGCCGGGCTGTAACTCCACGGCAGGCCCTCGTCGTAGAACTCGATGTGCGCCAGGTAGTTGGGCTCCACGTTGGTGATCCAGGGCCGCGGCTCCACCCGCGAGATCACCCGGGGATCGACCCCCACCACGTCGCCCGGCCCGTACATCTGCACGGCCTTCTCGACGTCGCGGGTGATCGTGCCGCCGGACACGCCGTCCCCGGTCAGCCGCAGCTTGACCGGGATGACCGCCCGGTCGGCGGTGCCCGGATCGGTCGTGATCCGGGTGCTGAGGCCGGTCCGCAGCCACGGCAGGAAGGAGTACGCGTTGCTCACGGTGTCACCGGGCCGGTGCCGAAGATCTCGCTGGTGGCGGTGACCTCGGTGGCGCCGGGGCCGGCGGCGGCAAGGCCCGCGCGGGCGATGCCGCCGGTGACCAGTACCGTGCCGCCGGTCAGCGGGACGGCGGCGAACCCCCACCGGCCCACCGCCAGACCGCCCGCCGGGCTCCAGTTCCGGGTGGCCGCGTCGAAGATCAGCGCGCTGGCGTAGCCGACGCCGTTGTCCGGGGTGTCGGTGCCGCCGGCCACCAGCACCTTGCCCCCGCCCAGGGAGACCGACCGATGCAGGCCGCGCCCGGCGGGCATGTCCTGCACCGCGCTCCACACGCCCGCGACGGGGTTGAACGTCTCGGCGGTGGCCCTGCTGAACGGGTCGAAGGTGCCGTTGCCCGGTGCGCCCGGAGGACTGCCGCCACTGGCCAGGACGGTGCCGTCCGGGAGCAGCGTGGCCTGGTGCCCGCTGCGCGCCACCAGCAGGCTCCCGGTCGGCGTCCAGGTACCGCCGGTGCCCGAGGCCGGATCGTACAGCTCGCAGAAGGCCAGGGCCGCGTCGGTCTCGCGGGACACGGGTGCGCTGCCGCCGACCACCAGCACCTTGCCGGTGTTGAGCACGAGCGCCGGGTGGCCGCAGCGCGCGTCGGTCATCGCGGTGACCTCCGTCCACGCGCCGGTGTCCGGGTCGTAGACCTCGGCCGAGCGCAGCGCCTTGACCGACTGCCCGGACCGGGTGGTGCAGCCGCCCGCGACGAGCACCTTGCCGTCGGGCAGCAGCACCGCGCTGTGCCCCCACCGGCCGGTCTTCAGGCTGCCGGTCGCGGTCCAGGTGCCCTGAGCGGGGTCGAACACCTCGGCGGAGGCCAGTCCGGCGGACGGGAACGTCGCCGCCCCGGTGATGCCGCCGGTGACCAGCACCTTGCCACTGCCCAGCAGGGTGACGGTGTGCAGCCGCCTGGCGGTGTGCAGCGCGGCGGCGGCCGTCCACGTCTTGGCGGACGGGTCGTACAGCGACACCTGCCCCAGCGCTTCTCCGCGGCGCCGGCTCCACCGGCCACCAGGACCTTCCCGCCGGCGAGGACGACCGGGCCGTCATGCTGGCCGGACCACACGCGCGCGGAGGGAAGGGCCCCGGTGCTCGTCCACTGTCCGGTAGCCGCCGCGGTGGGACTGGTCATGGGGTGCCTCCGTCGTCAGGGCGTGAAGATCTCGGCGGTCGGGGTGAGGATGTCGGTGCCGGGGTGCGGGGCGGCAGCGGCCGAGCGGGTCCGGCCACCGGCCACGAGCACCCGGCCGTCGGGCAGGTCGATCACGGCGAACGCCCACCGGCCGGTGGCCAGGCCGCTCGCGGGGGTCCAAGTGCCGGCGGCCGGGTCGTAGAGCAGCGCACTGCGGAAGCCGCCGTCGAAGGCGGGGGCACGGGTGCCGCCCGCCACGAGCACCAGGCCGGACCGCAGTGGCAGGGCGCGGTGCCGGGTGCGCCCGCCGGGCATGTCGCGAACCGCCGTCCATGTGCCGGATCCGACGGTGAAGCGTTCGGCACTGGCGAGGGCGGCGGAGTCGTACGGACCGCGCGCCGGGCCGGTCGGGGCATCGCCGCCGGTCACCAGGACGGTGTCGTCGGCGAGCAGCGTCGCCTGGTGACCCGCGCGAGGTGTGGCGAGCGAGCCGGTCGGGGTCCATTCGCCGGTGGCCGGGTCGTAGATCTCGCAAAAGCCGAGCGCGGCGCTGGCCCGGCCGGTCTTGAGGACGCCGCCGACCACCAGGACCCGGCCGTCCGCGAGCAGTACGGCTTGGTGGTCGGAGCGGGGGTCGGTCATCGCGGTCTCGGTCCACTGCCGTTTGGCCGGGTCGTACACCTCGGCGGACGCGAGCGAGTTGCCGCGGGCGCCGGTGCCGCCGGTGACCAGGATCCTGCCGTCGCGCAGCAAGGTGGCACTATGGCCGGACCTGGCGGTGCGCATCGACGGAACGTCGCTGCTCCAGGTCGCGGTGAGCGGGTCGAAGATCTCGGTGGTCGCCAGGGGCTCGGTCTGGGTCACGCCGCCGGCGGCGAGGACCCGGCCGTCCGGCAGCAGGCAGAGGGTGTGCCCGTCGCGGGCGACCGGAAGCGGCGCGGCGGCGGCCCAGTTCCCGGCGATGGGATCGAAGAGCGCGGCGGCGGTGAGCGGCTTGCCCGCGGCGTCCTGACCGCCGGCGGCGAGAATCCTGCCGCTGCTCAGCCGTACCGCTGCCGGGGCGATGGCCGGGGTCGGCAGGGAGCCGGTGGAGGTCCACGACTGCGGGGCGACGGGCAGGGCGGCCGCCTCGGATTCGGGGATGACGTGCAGCTGGCCGATGAGCGCGGGGTCCGCCGTGACCCACTCGGCGAGGGCCTCCTCGGCCGCCGCCTGGCTGCGGAAACTCGCCGCGGCCGAGCCGAGCGAGGCCGGCGGGAAGGCCTGGGCGTTGTTGCGCAGGTGGGCGACCACGAAGCGCTGGCCCGTGACCTGCACGGTCTCGTCAGGGGTGTACGGCCGGCGCTGGTCGGCTTCGCGCTGCGACAGGGGTGAACGGCTGGTGCTGCTGCCCTCCAGAAGCCGGGTGAACACGGCCGGGCTGACGCTGGTCAGCGTCTTGGTGGGCGCGGCGGTGGGGGCGACCTGGCGGACGAGTCCGTCGGCCCGCACGATCGTACGGGTCAGCGGGCGTACGGTGCCGGGCCGGCGGCGCAGCCTGCTGTCGATGACGATCTGCTCGTAGCGGGCGCTGCGCTTGACGACACGGGCGGAGGCGATCGCGCCCTGCGCCGCCACCAGCTCCAGCCCCGCGTCCTGGTCCTCGTACGCGGGTCGCGACAGTTTGGTCGCGTCGTCCATGTCCTGGAACTGAGCCATCGCGAACTTGTCGGCGGTGATGGAGGCGCGCACGAGGCCGCTGCCGGGCAGGGGCTCGACGGTGAACCGTTTCCCGTCGCGCGGCCGCTGCGCGCCGATGCGATCCAGCCGTACGGCGAGCGGGATCGCACGCTGGCGGACGAACAGCGAGCCGAGGGGGTGCAGCACCAGGTCCTCGGTCGGCGGCAACGTGCGCAGCGTGACCAGCGGGTTGCCGCCGCCGGTCGGCAGCCGGGTCTGCCAGCCTTCGGGCTTGGCGACCTCGCCCGCCAAGAGCGGGAGCACGTCGACCGGGGGCAGCGTGGTGTCGCGGTCCTCGCCCCAGGTGATATCGAAGTCGGCGGAGATCTCGAAGAACAGCAGCGAGATCGAGCCCCGGCCGTGCGCCCGGAACGGGGCCGGGCCTTCGAGCTGGAAGTCCAGGTCGATGCCGAAGAGGCCGACGCCGAACGCCTTGAGCGAGACCGTCTGCGGAGATGGCGATGACGAAGCGGAACGGGGAGAACTGGAAGAGCGCGTCGAAGCTGAGATGCCCTGAGATGCCGAAGTCGTCGAAGCCCAGCACCATCTCGGCGCGCGCACCGAACTGCACCGTGTTGCTGGTGATCGCGAAGTAGCCGGAGACGGTGATCCGGGCGCCCGGCCGGTTGAGGATGTCCACCCGGATGCGGGGCGGCACCGGAAACGGCAGCGGCGGCGGCTTGTACGACGGGTGGAAGCCGCCGACGGAGATGACCAGGTCGGGGTCGTCGCCCCAGCCGACCAGCAGGCCCATTCCGCCCTCGAGGGTCATGAACAGCACGCGCGACTCGAAGAGCTGGGCGAAGAACCACAGGCGCTGCTTGTCGAACTCGATCGCGCCGACGAACTGCACCTGCAGGACCAGCAGCGGCAGGTCGGTGGTGGGCAGCACGCAGCGCAGCACGCCGAGGATGGCGATGTTGCCGGGGATCTCGATGATCACCGCGAGCGAGACCGAGACCAGCGTGGGGGTGCCCCAGCCGATCTTGGCCATCGGCCCGACCAGGAACGTGCCCTGCTCGGGCGGGAAGAACGCGCGCAGGTCCGACAGGATGCGCGGCGCGTTGGCCACCACGTCGCGCGGGAACATCACCGACTCGATCGAGCCGCTCCGCACTCCTTCCACCAGAGCCTGCAGGTTCATCCGGCGGTTCAGCCCGACGATCCCGCCCACCGCCAGCAGGGTGAAGCCGAAGCCGAGCTGGATGCCGGTGCCGAACTCGGCGGTGATGATCAGCAGCAGCGAGAAGCCCGCGGAGCCGTCCGGCATCCTGGTGGTGATCAGCCCGATCGCCTTGACGTCGAACAGCCCGGCGAACTCCAGCTCCAGCGCCCCGCCGTACTCGCCCCTGGCCGGGTCGAAGAACAGGTAGCCGCCGCCGCTGACCACCCCGGCGTCCACCGACAGGCCCGCGCCCTTGGGCGGCTTGAACCCCAGCGAGACGTCCAGCGGGCCGAGGTTGCCGTCGTTGCCGGACGTGAAGCCGAAGGTCGCCGCCAGACCGAGCTCCTCGACGACCGCCTTGATCGGGCCGAGCTCGGCCTTGATCGTCGCGCCGAGGTTGATCGGCAGGCCGTCCGCGCCGGGGGCGGCCGAGACGGTCAGCGACTGGATGTCGATGGGGCCGAGGTCGAGGTGGACGGGCAGCTGGATCTCCAGGCTGGAGGTGCCGCGGAAGTAGAAGCCGGTGCGCTGGGAGACGCCGAGCGTCAGGTCGGCCCCGAAGGAGAAGCCGCCGTCCGGCACGATCTTGGCGATGAAGCCGTCGGCCTCGCCGGGATCGAAGACGAACTCCAGACCGGCCAGCTCGAACTCGGCGAACACGTCCGCCGCACCGTCGGACAGCCGGATGCCGCCGGTGCCGCCGACCTTGCGGAACTGCAACCGGGTCGCTCCGGGCGAGCCGAGCAGGACGATCGGGGCGGCGTCGGCGCCGCCGCGCTCCGCCTTGACCACCAGCGAGCCGGCGGCGTGGGACGGCGAGCCGCCGCCGGCGAAGCCGACGATGATCTCGATCGGGCGGTCCGGCCGGACCCGCAGCCCGATCCCGCCTTGCAGATCCAGGTCGGTACGGATGGTGAGGGCGATGTCGTCGCCCAGCTGGAACCTGAAGTCCAGCGCGCCGTTGAAGGCGGGGATCAGCGCCAGGCCGGGCGGGTCCCCGGCTGTCGCCGGCACAGGCAGCAGCCTCATCTCGGCGGCCATCCGACCCGAAGCCTGCGCCCGTTCGAAGAAGACCGCCCGGATGCCGCGCACCGGCGGGTCGGTCAACTTGGGAGCGGTGCCTTGCAGGGCGGCCCCACTCGCCTTCGGGATCTCGGCGGTGGCGATGTCCACGCCGAGGGCCATCATCAGGTTGTCGACCTGCACGGCCAGCGCCTCGAAGTCGAAGTCCGCCTCGCCCCAGCCGAAGGCGTTCTTGAGCACCAGCGAGGGTTCGCTCAGCGTCTTGGGCAGGTCCGCCAGGTCGAGCCGGACGTTCATGTAGGGCGGCCGATTGCCCTCAGCCGGTGCGTAGCCCGTCTTGACCACGCCCAGCGCGCGCAGTCCGAACCCGATCGACGGGTGGTACCGCTGCAGGTAGGTGATGACCAGGTAGTCGATGAGCTGGCCGGGGAACTTCTCCTTGAAGCCGTCCGCGCGCAGCGGCGCGGGGATGGCCGAGTCGGGTGCGGTCGCGATCGCCTTGATCGCGTTGACCACGTCCTGGAAGGCCCGCAGCACCCGGCCCACGTCGTCGGGCGAGATCTGCACGGAGGCCTCGCCGTCGCCCACGGAACCGCCGACGTTGAGGCCGCCCTCGCCGAGCAGCCTGGTCAGACCGTCGTAGAGGGTCTCCACCCCGCTGCCGAGGTCGCGCAGCGGCTGCGGAATGTCCTCGGCGCGCCAGCCCAGCTTCTGCAGGAACGCGATGAAGGCCTCCGGGGAGGCGAGCGCCTCGCGCAGCGGCAGCAGCGCCTGCCCCAGCTCGGCCACCAGCCTGTCGAACGTGCCGGGCTCAGCCATTCTTCTTCGCCTTCGGGTAGAACATCGCGTCGAGGATGTTGTGATAGCCCGGATCGACCCGGTTGACGATCAGCCACTTACAGACGAAGCAGAACTCGCCGTCGTTGTCCTCGTCGTCGGAGCGGCGCATCTTGCACGCTCCGGTCGGCCGGTAGTACCCGCCCGCGAAGTCGAGCGCGCCCTCGTAGACGCCGATCAGTTTCGAGGATTTGCAGGGCGCTTTGAAGTCCGGGATGGACCTCGGGTTGTCGACCTCGTGCTTGGGATGCAGGACGTCGGTGTCGACGTTCAGCGGAATCCTGTTGGCGGGCGTGGGAGTGGTCAGGTGTTTGCGCACCGCCGGCTCGACCACGGTGAGGAGCTGACCGGCGGCGTCCTTCAGCGGCACGTACACGGCCGAGCCCGCGGCGAACGTCGGGAACGGCGCGGGCGGCAGGCCCGGGCCGTCGAGCGTCATGGTGCCCAGCTCGGGCTCGATGTGGGCGATCTTCAGGTTGGTCAGGACCTGGGCGGAACCGGTGGCCAGCGGCAACTGGATCCCCTGGGGGCTGACGTGGAAGTTGCGCAGGTGCACCTCGGCAGGCGGGTTCTGCGCCGCGACCTTCTGCCACGGCGCGATGTACCGCTTGTCGATCACGATCTCGATGCCGCCGAGCCCCGGCGCGGAGTCGATCACCAGCCGTGCGGAATGGCGCATCCGGGGCAGCGCGAACCACTTGACCTTGGTGACGTCGATCTGCCGATCGGGGGCGGGGTTGATCCGCAGGAACCCCAGCATGCTCACGTTGTCGCCGAGGACGTCGTTCGTCGAGGTCGCGGGCGCGTTCGGGTCGTCTCCCCCGGAGTTCTCGTACTCGTCCATCAGGCCGAAGCTGTGGCCGAACTCGTGCGCGACCGTGTCGACGGTCTCGGTGAAGTTGACGTCGGGCTCCGACGACGGCTTGCGCCGCATCACCCGCTTGTCACCCGCGGCGTACTCGAACTCCACCCCGAGGCCCTTGTTGGTCGTCAGCGCCGTCAGGGTGTTGTTGTTGACGTTGCTGCCGCCGTTCACCTCGTCATAGGTGATGAGGGCGACCAGTCCGCGGCTGGGCTTGAAGTTGGCGTCGTCGGGCTCCCACACCGGTCCGATGTGATGGAACGGGGCGAACGCGTACTCCAGGCCCGCGAGGTACTGCAGGATCAGGTTGCCCGGATTGGTGCTGTCCCGGCCGGCGAAACGCTCAGGAGGATGCCTGCGGGGATCGGGCGTCAACGCCCTGGTCGCCTGTTCGGGCTCGTAGAACTCATAGAGCCGGGCGATGAACTCGCGCAGCCCCGGCGTGCCCGGCTGGTCGCTTCCGGGCGGGGTCACCGCCGTGCTGCGGCCGGAGGAGCGGTCGCCCCACCGGCAGCCCAGATGCATCCCGAACAGGGTGTCGCGTGCGTGCAGGATCCCGGTCCCCTAGTGCTTCTTCCACGCCTCCAGCAGCGGGCCGTCCACCTTGTTGCGATCGAACCCGGTCAGCTCCTGCCCCGCCCAGATGTCCTTGAGGTTGGCCCTGTTCTCGTTGCGCATCGGCAGCCCGACCTTGGCGACCAGGTCCCGCAGCGTGTAGACGTTCTCGTTGTCGCTGACCGGGTGGATGAACGGGATGGGCACGCCGGTCCCCGTCGTCTGGTCCGCGTCGGCGATCCGGTGAGCGACGGTGGCGCAATGCTCCTGCGAGGCGCCGAAGGCCTTGAAGATGTTGAAGCTGCCCTCAAGCATCGGGTACGGCTGATGCCGGGGCTGGTCGATCTTCTGGGCCC
>NZ_JBEZJP010000238.1:0-12183 GCF_040653175.1 Actinomadura sp. NPDC048032 | reverse complement strand
CCGGCCGTCACCCCGCCGGCGGCCCCCGCACCGGTCACCCGGCGCGGGCGCCGCCGTCGTCCCGGCGCGGGCGCCGCCGTCGTCCCGGCGCGGGCGCCGCCGTCGTCCCGGCGCGGGCGCCGCCGTCGTCCCGGCGCTGGCGCCGCCGTCGTCCCGGTGCGGGGTGCGCCCCGGAGCGTGCCGGGCCTTTGCCGCTCGTGATGGCGCCCTTTCCGTAAGAGCGGGCATCAATCAGGGCAGAACAGAAATGCCGGGACATCAAACGATCATCCGGCAGAGCACTGCGACAGGTCTTCGAACCGCCCGCTGACCACGACCTCGCGACGGACGTGGCGCAAGTCACTTTGCGATTTGTTTCGGCTCCCCGGGGAATGTCCTACCCGGACCGTAGGTTGCGCATGGCGGGCGAGCTTGCGAGGTGACCGGGACATGTACGACACAGTCACGGCACCGGTCCATCCCCCGGCCGTAGCCGACCCGCCGTCCCCCCTCCCGAACCGCCCTGACGAGGAGGCTCCGGCGCGCCCGTGGTGGCGGCGCAGGGCCGGCCTGATCGTCCAGTGGGCGCTGCTTCTCGGCGCCCTCGCCGCCCTCCCCCTCTACCGCGACGAACTCCCCGATCTCGGCGCCGTCTGGCGGGCGGCCTCGCACGCCGACCCGGGGTGGCTGACCATGGTCGTCCTCGCCGTCGCGGGCTCGATGGGCGCGTTCGCCCGGCTCCAGCGCCGGCTGCTGCGCGTCGGCGGGCTGCGGATGCGGCTGCGCCGCGCGTTCGCGATCACCTACGCGGGCAACGCCCTGTCCACGACGCTGCCGGCGGGCCCGGCCGTGAGCGTGGTCTACACGTTCCGGCAGTTCCGCCGCGCGGGCGCCTCGGCGCAGCTCGCCACCGCAGTGATCCTGGCCGGCGGAGTGATCACCACCACGGCCTACTCCCTGATCGCCCTCCTGGCGCTGGTGGCCGACCCCGACGCGCGCGGCTTCGCGCTGCTCGCCCTCGCCGTCCCGCTGGCCCTGGCCGCGCTGCTCGTCCCCGCGCTGCGGTGGCGCCCGCTGCGCGCCCTGCTGACGGCGCCGCTGCGACGCGCCTACCGGGCCGCGCTCGCCCATCCGACGATCGCTCCGTACGCGGAGCGGCTGCCCGCCGCCCGCGACCTCCTGCGCCCTACCCTGCGCGACTGGGCCGCGCTCGCCGCGCTGGCCCTGCTGAACTGGGTGTTCGACATCCTGGCGCTGCTGTCGGCCTCGCACGCGGTCGGTATCGACGTCGCCCCGAACGGCGTCGCCCTCACCTACTTCGCGGCTCAGGCGGCGGGCAGCCTGCTCCCGCTGCTGCCCGGCGGCCTCGGCGCCATCGAGGGCAGCATGGCCGCGTCCCTGGTCGCGTTCGGCGCGACGCTGTCACCCGCCGCCGCGGCCGTCGGCCTGTACCGGCTCGTGTCGTACTGGGCGGTCGTCGCGGTCGGCTGGATGGCCTGGTTCGGGCTGCACGAGGGTCCGCGCGTCCCGGCCCGCGCCAGGGCGCACCTGGCCGGCGCCGGCCGCCTGATCATGGACGGCATGTCAGCGGCGGCGCTCCTCACCCCCTACGCCGCCGTCCCGGCGAAGGCCCCGGCCGAGGCTCCGCGGCCGTAGATCCCCCTCCGTCCGAGGACCTAGGCCGGACGGGACCTTCGACCGAGATCGCCGCCCGGGGGAATCAGCGCGCCGCGGCGAGGGCTTTAGTGGACATCGATCAGTGGACATCGACGCACCCCCGCCCACGGAACGGACCCCAATGCACGGATCGCCCGACCGCCCGTCCGGCCCTTCGGCGACCGGCCTCGACCCGGCCGCGTTCCGGTCGGTGCTCGGCAGGTTCCCGACCGGCGTGGTCGCCGTCACCGCCCTCGATCCCGCGTCGGGCCGCCCGGCGGGCCTGGCCGTGAACTCGTTCACGTCCGTCTCCCTCGACCCGCCCCTCGTGGCGTTCTGCGTGGCGCACACCAGCACGACATGGCCGGTCATGCGGACCGCCGCGCGCCTGTGCGTCAACATCCTGGCCGAGTCGCAGCAGGACGTCTCCGAGCGGCTCGCCTTCGGGAGCGGTCCGGAGAAGTTCGCCGGCGTCCCCTGGACGCACGGGCCCGGCGGCGCCCCGTTGATCGACGGCGCGGTGGCGTGGATCGAGTGCTCGGTCGAGCAGGAGCACCTCGCCGGCGACCATCTGATCGTCGTCGCCCGCGCCCACGACCTGGCGGAGCACCGGGACGAAGGCCCCCTGGTCTTCTACGGGGGCCGCTACGGCGCCTTCACGCGCTTCACACCGTCTCGGGGGCTCTGAGCCGGGTCAGGACCTGGACGGGGTCGGCCAGGACCTCGGCGAACGCGAACTCGGCGGCGCCGACCAGGGTCGTGTCGTCGCCCAGGGTGGCGGTGCGGAGCTTGACCTTCTCGCGGGGGGCGGCGAGGGCGCTGGTCGCCAGGACGCTGCGGATCTGCGCGGCGGCGCCCAGGAAGATGTCGCGGAGCGTGCCGCCGAAGATGACCAGGCCGGGGTTGAAGAGGTTCACGAGGTTGGCGACCCCGAGGCCGAGCCAGTTGCCGACGCGGTGCAGCGCCTCCCGGGCCTTGATGTCGCCGGCGTCGGCGGCGGCGACGATGGCGCGGACCGCGTCGCGTCCCGGCTGGCCGGGGACCTCCTCGCGGCCGGCGAGGTCGAGCAGCGTGCGCTCCCCCACCTCGGCCTCCAGGCAGCCCTTCGAGCCGCAGGCGCAGGGCCGGCCGCCGGGGTTGATCACCATGTGCCCGATCTCGCCGCCGAACCCCTCGTCGCCGCCGAGCAGCCGGCCGTGCGCGATGATGCCGCCGCCGACGCCCACGTCGCCGTGCAGGTAGATGAGGTTGTCGCAGTTCACCCCCGCGCCGCGCTCGTGCTCGGCGACCGCGCCGAGGTTGGCGTCGTTGCACACCGAGACGGGGATGCCGAGGCCGAGGCGGCGGGACAGGGCGTCGCCGAGGCGCAGCCCGCCCACGTCCAGGTTCGGCCCGAACATGATCGAGTCGTCGGAGCGGCGGACGGTGCCGGGGAACCCGAGGGCGGCGCCGACGCAGACGGCGTCGCGCTCGGCCTTGCGGACCAGGGAGCGGGCGCCCGCCACGAGCACGCCGAGCAGGTCGGCGGGATCGGAGCCGCGCGCCCGGACGCCCTCGCGCCGGTCCAGCACGACGCCGCCGAGGCCGACGCGCGCGACGACGAGCCGGTCGACGCCGACCTCGAACGCCAGCACGTAGACGCGGGTGGACTCGGGCCGCACCACGAGCGACGGCCGACCGGCGCGGCGCCCCGGACCGCGCGGCAGCTCCTCGCGGACCAGCCCGGCGGAGGTGAGGTCGGACGTCAGCGCCATGATCGTGCTGCGGTTGAGGCCGAGGGACTCGGCGAGGACGGCCCGGGAGGCGGGGCCGCGCAGGTGCACGAAGCGCAGCAGCGTCCCGAGATTGTGGCGCCGGATGTCCTCCTGTGACGGGCCCGCCTTCATCATGGGCGCAGCCCCAGCTCTCCGCTGGCGCCCGAGGTGATCAGCTCCACGACCTGCCGGTGGGTGACGTCGGCGGTGCGGACCTGCGCGACCATCCGGCCGAGGTAGAGCGCGGCGATCCGGTCGGAGACCGCGAACACGTCGTTCATGTTGTGCGAGATCAGCACGACGGCGAGGCCCTTGTCGGCGAGCCGCCGGACCATCTCCAGGACCTGCTGGGTCTGCGCGACGCCGAGCGCGGCGGCGGGCTCGTCCAGCACCACGAGCTTGCTGTCCCACAGCACGGCGCGGGCGATCGCGACGGTCTGGCGCTGCCCGCCCGACAGGTTCGAGACCCGCTGCCGGACCGAGCCCATCGTGCGCACGGCGAGGCCGGACAGCGTGGTGCGCGCCAGCTCCTCCATGAAGGTCTCGTCCAGGGCGAGGCCGCGGCGCTCCTCGCGGCCGAGGAACAGGTTCTGGACGATGTCGAGGTTCTCGCAGAGGGCGAGGTCCTGGTGGACGATCTCGATGCCGAGGCGGCTGGCGTCGCGGGGGGAGCCGACCTTGACCGGCCTGCCCTCGAAGCGGTACTCGCCCTTGTCGAAGGAGTGGATTCCGCCGATGCACCTGACCAGGGTGGTCTTGCCGGCGCCGTTGTCACCGACGAGGGCGGTGACCTCGCCCGGATAGGCGGAGAAGGCGACGTCCTGCAGCACCTTCACCGAGCCGAAGCTCTTGTCGATGCCGCGCAGGTCCAGAACAGGCGTCACTGACATGCCGAGGGGCTCCCACCGTGCCGCACCGCCGCCGCGCGCCTGGCGGTCGTGGTGAGTGAGCGTAGCAGTCGGATCCTTCGGCCGGGCACCGTCGGAAGGCCTGTCCGAACGGCCCCGCGGCCAGGCCCGGGAGCCGGTGGGGCGGGCCACCGACTCCCGGGCGTTTCCGGCCGCGCTCACGGGGTCACCGTGCTCACGGGGTCATCTGCCCGCTGCGGACCGGCGGCGCCTCGCCAGGGCGTCGATGCTCGCGGCGAACAGCAGCACGACCCCGGTGATGAGGTAGCTGAGGTAGGCCTTGGTGCCGAGCAGCCCCAGCCCGTTCTCGATCAGGGCGATGACCAGACCGCCGAGCACGGCGTCGCGGGCCTTGCCGCGCCCGCCGAACAGGCTCGTCCCGCCGATGACCGCGGCGCCCACCGCGTACAGCAGCGTGTTGCCGCCGCCGGAGTTGGTGGCCACGGAGCTGAGGCGGGACGCGGCGACGATGCCGCTGACCGCCGCCAGCCCGGAGGCGATCATGAACACGGAGATCTTGATCCGGGTGACGTTGATGCCGGCCCGGCGGGCGGCCTCGGCGTTGCCGCCCACCGCGTAGATGTGCCGCCCGTAGCCGGTGCGGCCGAGCACGAACGTGCAGATCACGAGCAGGGCGCCGACGAGCAGCACACCCCACGGGATCCCGCCGAGGGTGATCAGCGGGCTGGGGGCGCGGTCCAGGCTCAGCACGTAGGTGCTGATCAGCAGCGCGGCCGCGACGACGGCGCACTGGGCGACCACGAAGCCGAGCGGCTTGGAGTGGAGGTTGCGGACGTTCTGGCGGCGCCAGCGCAGCAGCAGCGTCGCGGAGTAGCCGACCACGCAGGTGACGGCGAGCACCCAGCCGAGCCAGATCGGCATGTTCTTGTTGGCGAGCGCCACGACGAAGTCGTCGCGGACGGGCACCGTGCCGCCGTCGCCGATGAGCCACAGGGTGATGCCCTGCAGGCCCAGGAAGAACGCCAGCGTGACCACGAACGATGGGATTCGCAGGAACGCGACCAGCCAGCCGATCACCGTGCCGATGACGATGCCGATCGCCACGGCGGCGAGCACCGCGACGTACCAGGACTGTCCCGAGTCGACCATCAGCTTGGCCATCACGGCCGCGCAGACGCCGCTGGCCACACCGGCCGACAGGTCGATCTCGCCCAGCAGCAGGACGAAGACCAGTCCCATGGCGAGGATCGTGATGGGCAGCGCCTGGGTGGCCAGGTTCGCGATGTTGCCCTTGCTGAGGAAGGTGTCGGGCTTCAGCGCCGTGAACAGCACCACCAGCGCGATCAGGCCGAGGATGGCGGGGAGGGCGCCCAGCTCACCGGCCTTGATCTTGTGCCAGTAGTCCAGCAGCGCGGAGTTCATGTCATGCTTGCGCCGGTCGTTCGAGAAGTCCGAGTCCGCCAGCTTCACGGCGGCCTCCTTGCTTTGGGGGGCGTCAGTGGACATCTGTTCCCCTTTCAGATGCTCTCGGCGGCGGTCTGCGGCGCGAGGCCGAGATCACCGGAACGGCCGGCGGTGATGAGCTCCACGACCTGTCCGTGGGTCACCTCGGAGGTGGCGACGTCCGCGGCGACCCGGCCGAGGTAGAGTGCCGAGATGCGGTCGGCCACCTCGAACACGTCGTTCATGTTGTGCGAGATGAGCACGACGGCGTGACCGGTGTCCGCGAGACGCCGGACGAGGTCGAGGACCTGCCGGGTCTGGGCGACGCCGAGCGCGGCCGTGGGCTCGTCCAGGATCACGACCTTGGACTCCCACAGCGCCGCCTTGGCGATGGCGACGGTCTGCCGCTGCCCGCCGGACAGGCTCGCCACCTGCTGGCGGACGGACTTGACGGTGCGGACCGAGAGCCGGGCGAGGGTCTCTCGGGCCGCCTCCTCCATGGACGGCTCGTCCAGCACGATGCCCTTGCGCCGCTCGCGGCCGAGGAACATGTTCTGCACGATGTCGAGGTTGTCGGCGAGGGCGAGGTCCTGGTAGACGACCTCGATGCCGAGCGCGGAGGCGGTGCGCGGTCCGTCGATCGAGACGGGCTTGCCCTCGAACTCGATCTGTCCCGAGTCGATGGGGTGGATCCCGGCGATGCACTTGATCAGGGTCGACTTGCCGGCTCCGTTGTCGCCGACGAGGGCCATCACCTCGCCCAGGCGCACGGAGAAGTCCACGTCGTGCAGCACATGGACGGGGCCGAAGCTCTTGTTGAGCCCGGTCAGGCGGAGGACGGGGTCTCCTTTTTCAGCCACGAGTTTCCTTCCAGAGGTTCGGGCGTCTAGCCCGTGGCGGGCCCCTTGGCGTCCCGATTTTCCGGGAGGCCGGGACGCCCTCAGCGGGGTGGGGCCCGCCACGGAGTCAGCGTCGGGCTCCTACTGGATGCCCGCGTCCTTGCACTTGGCCGCGTACGCGCCCTTGCACAGGTCTTCCTTCTTGACGAACCCGTCGTCCGTGACCTGCTTGATGTTCTCCTTGAAGACGCCGATCGGGGTCAGCAGCACCGACGGCACGTCGCGCTTGCCCTCCGGGTCGTTCGTGGTGCCGTTCGTCTCGCCCTTCTCACCCTTGATGAGGGAGACGGCGAGCTTGGCGGCCGCGTCGGCCTCCTGCTTGACCGGCTTGTAGACCGTCATGCACTGGTTGCCGTCGAGGATGTTCTGCAGCCCCTCGAGCGTGGCGTCCTGGCCGGTGACGGCGACCTTGCCGGCCTCCTTGTTCTTCTTGAGGATCGAGATGACCGCGCCGCCGATGCCGTCGTTGGCGGCGAGCACACCGTCGATCTTGCCGCCCTTCTCGGTCAGCATCTGCTCGAAGATCGTGGCGGCCTGCTCGGCCTTCCAGTCCGGGACGGCCTGCTCGGCGACCTTCTTGTAGGAGGTCTTGTCGAGCACGTTGTGCGCGCCCTTGGCGAACAGCGTCGCGTTGTTGTCGGTCGGAGCGCCGTTGAGGTAGGCGATGTTGGCCGCCTTGTCACCGAGGCACTTCTGCAGGCCCTTGCCGAGCTCCTCGCCGACCTTCACGTTGTCGAAGGAGACGTAGTAGTCGGAGACGCCGCCGAGGGAGAGCCGGTCGTAGTCGATGGTCTTGACGCCCTGGGCCTGCGCCTTGCGCTGCACGGCGGCCGCGGAGTTCGAGTCGATGCCGTCCAGGACCAGGACCGTGACGCCGCTGGTGAGCATCTGGTCGGCGATCGTCTGGAAGCGCTGGGTCGAACCCTCGGCGTTCTGGATGTCGTAGGCCACTCCGGCGGCCTTGAAGGCCTGCTCCAGGTACGGCCGGTCGAAGCTCTCGTACCGGACGGAGGAGGTCGTGTCGGGCAGGATCACGCCGACCTTGCCCTTCGAGCCGGAGCCGCCCGAGTCGTTGGAGTCGCCGTCCCCGCAAGCGGTGAGGCTGAGCGCCGCCGCCGTCGTGACGGCCAAGAAGCTGAGGATCCCCTTGCGCATTGCCCGGGTCCTTTCTGGGGGTGGCCGCCGTGCGGCCGGGGGGTGGTAGCCGATGCCGGTGAGCGAGATCACCCGCTACCGACGGGAATGTTGTGTCCCGCAACTTACGTCGCGCATGTCCGTCACGCCAGACTTCGAGCGAAGTTCATTTGTTGTTGGCGGTAACAATCATGTAACACGAGATCAACACGGGTGGAACACAAGGGGTACCGCGGCAACGGCAGGAGGAAGCCGGTCACCGCGCGGGCATGCTCCGGCGGACCCGCGCCGGGTTAAATGTTTCGTGGGTCAACATTCACCGCGGCCCGCCGTCAAGCCAGGGCTCACCCCCAGCGGCTCGACCGCACGCGGAACGACGCCTCCGCGCACCTTCCTCGACAGCGCATCCCCAGGTCAGCGGCAGGGAAGCGGACATCACCGCATGTCAAGCCCCACGCAACAAGCGGCTCCACACCGCACTCGACCCCCGTCGAACACCGCATCTCAGAACCAGCCCGCACCTCACGCGGGTCGTACTCCGGTCGGGGTTCCCTCACGAGCCGAGCGGTAGGCAGGGCAAGGCGCGCCTCGGGCCGAGGCGGCCTCCGAAGACGGTGGTTCGAGGCCGCGACCGTTCGAGGCGATGGCGGAATTGGGCGCGTGCCGCGGTCGGATGGCGCGCCGGGTTTCGGCCGGGCCGGATCAGGCGGAAAGGACGCGGGCCACGCGGTCGGCCGCGGCGGGCGCGTCGGCGGCGGGCGCGATGCGCTCGGCCCACGACCACCAGTACCACCAGCCGTCCGCGCCCTGCTCCGCCAGGATGTTCTCCGTCAGCGCGGCGGCGTCGGGATTCATCACGTGCAGGCTGGGCGACTGGCCGCGGGGCAGGGTGAGGCGCACCCGGAGACCGCGCTTGACCAGCTCCTCGCCGAGTTCTTCCAGATATTCGATCCGCGTCTTCGACGGCGCGGCTGTTCCCGTATCGTCAGGCGTCATCCTTGTTCCCTCACGGACTCCGTGCGGCCCGACGTGCGTTTCAGCCTCCCTCTTCACCCGCCCCCGCGCAAGCACCCCGGCCTGCCGGCCGCGAGGTGGGCGGGACGGGCCGCGAAGGCGCACCACGTTTCGGAGGTCCACGGGACCCTATCCGGGATATCTTGCGCTTGGTAGATGAACCGGCGGTTGGGGGCTGACGATGACCGTGGACGCAGGTGCCCGACCAGGGGCCGGGCCGGCCGGTGGCGCGCGGACGTGGCACCGGTTCCACTACGCGGTCGGCGTGTTCGTCATCGCCTACGGGGTGACGGCCCTCGCGAGCGCCGCGGCGCTGTGGGGCGACCGGGTGGACGAGGTGGAGGGCTACTTCGGGTCCGGGCCGGCCACGGGGATCCTGGTGTTCGCCAAGGCGGTCGAGGTCCTGCTCGTGCTCGCCGCCGCGGCGGGCCTGGTCCTGCGCCGCGACCTGCTGCTGGTCCCGCCGATGGCGGGGTGGATGGCCGGGTTCGCGATGTTCGCCGTCCTGGACGTCTTCACCGGCAGGTGGGGCGGCCTCGTCGAGCACCTGGCCTACCTGGCGGCGTTCGTCGTGCTGCTCTTCCTCTCCTACGGGCTGAGCGCGAAGGCCCAGCTCGCGGGGGCGCCGAAGGGCCCCGCGCCGGACGGGTCCCCGCGCGGTCCGGGCGGCCTGACCTGGACGCAGGAGTTCGCGCTCCAGGCCATCAACCGGGCCGCCGCCCTCACCGGCCCGCGCACGCGACCGGCCAAGCCCGACTGATCTTGGCAGAAGTTGCCGTTGGTGGCGGTCCCGGCGGGTGCCACGTTGTGCCTCATGAGAGCCCGAAAACTGGCGCTGCCTGTGGTGATGGCCGCGTCCCTGGCGGTCCCGGCGTCGCTCGCCGCGCCCGCCGCCGCGCTGCCCGCCGCGCCCGCGGCCGGCTGCGACCCGACCCGGACCGCACCGGTCTACCGGGGCAAGGTCCCCTCCCCCGAACAGGTCCTCGGCTTCGACCTCGGTGAGCGCCCGGTCAGCGCCGCCGAATCCGACACCTACCTGGAGACGGTCGCCGCCAGGAGCGAGCGCGTCGTGTCCGGAACGCTGGCCACCACCGCGCAGGGCCGTCCGCTGAAGTACGCGATCGCCGGACGGCCCGAACTGATCTCCAAGGCCGGGCTGGCCAGGGTGCGGCGGGAGGCGGGCCTGCTGCGCGATCCGCGCACGCCGGCCGCGCTCGCCAAGCGGATCACCGATCGCGGCGTCCCGATCCTGTGGGTCAGCGGCAACGTCCACGGCGACGAGCCGAGCGGCACGGACGCGGCGCTGCGGGTGCTGCGCGACCTCGGCGACCGCGCCGACTGCGCCGCGACCGGGATCCTCGCGAACACGCTCGTGATCGTCCTGCCGACGCAGAACCCGGACGGGCGCACGCTGCAGACGCGGCAGAACGCCTACGGGTTCGACATGAACCGCGACTGGTTCGCGCGCACGCAGCCGGAGACCGACGGCAAGCTCGCGATGCTGAACCAGTACCCGCCCGCGCTCTACATCGACGCCCACGAGATGGGCGGGGACTCGTTCTTCTTCCCGCCGAACGCCGACCCGATCTACCACGAGACGCCCGAGCAGGCCATCGGCTGGATCAACGACCTCTACGGCGCGTCGATGGCGGCCGAGTTCACCCGGCAGGGCATCGACTTCTTCAACAGGGACGTCTACGACCTCTTCTACCAGGGCTACGGCGACACGGTGCCGACCAGCGCCTTCCACGCCGCCGGGATGACGTACGAGAAGGGCGACGAGAGCCCCTACCCGGACCGGGTGAAGGAGCAGTACCTCACCCAGTGGGTGTCGCTGTCGGCGGCGGCGCGCAACCGGCACCGGATCCTCACCGAGTGGCGCCAGATGACGGTCGACGCCTACGCGCAGGGCAAGGCCGGCGAACTGGAGCCCAACCAGGTCTACAACCCGCCGAACAAGGTCGATCGCCAGGTGCCTGACCGGAAGGTGCGGAACTACTTCCTGCGCGACGACGATCCGGCCAAGCGCGCCGAGGCCGCGCTCATCGTGCGGCGGCTGCAGCGCATGGGCGTGCGCGTCGAGAGGCTCACTCGGCCGCTGACCGTCCCGGACTTCAAGGCGTACGGGCGCCCGGAGGCCGCGACGACGCTGCCCGCGGGCACGTACTGGATCTCGATGGCGCAGGGCCAGAAGCACTGGATCCAGTCCATGCTGAACGAGGACTCCTACACGCCGTTCCCGTACTTCTACGACGTGACGGCGTGGAGCCTGCCCCTGCTGGGCAACGTGTCCGGCGGGTCGTCCGGCGCCGTCCTGCACCCGCGGTCCGTGCCGCTGCGGACGCTTCCGGAGGCGCGTCCGGGGCACGAGGGCAAGGCGCCCAGGCTGGGCGTCCTCCAGTTGTCGGGGACGTCCTCGTCCGCGCGGCAGTCGGCCGGGTGGCTGAGGCACCGCCTCGACCGCGACTGGAAGCTGCCGTTCACGCTGCTCTCCCCGGCGGACGTCGCGGCCGGCAGGCTCCAGGGCGTCGAGGTCCTGGTCACGCCGAACGGTCCCGCCTCGTCCGCCTACACGGCGCTCGGCGACGCCGGACGCGCCGCGCTCCAGCAGTGGACGCGCGACGGCGGCCGCTACATCGGCTGGCAGGGCGGCGCCCAGCTCGCGGCCCGTCTCGGCCTGACGACCGCGACGCTCGCGGAGCCGACGTCCGACATCCCCGGCACGCTGCTCCGCGTGAAGGTGGACGGGACGAGCCCGCTGGCGAAGGGCGTCGGCGCGGCGGCGTGGAACTTCACGTCCTACGACCCGGTCATGAAGGCGTCCAGCGGCGTCGTCGTGTCGTACCCGCAGGCGGATTCGCCGGACTGGTTCGTGTCCGGGTTCGAGCGGGGCGCGTCCGAGCTGGGCGGCACCGCGGCGGTCGTCGACCAGCCCGTCGGGAAGGGACGGTCCGTGCTGTTCGCCGCCGAGCCCAACTTCCGCGCGTTCAGCGACGGGACGGCCAAGCTGCTCTACAACGCGATCCTCGGCCCCGACCCGGCCAGGGCGGCGGCGCCGCAGGCGTCCGCGACGGCGAAGGCGGCCCAGGAGGCGGCGCTGCTGCCGTCCTACGAGTCGCCGATCCGCGTCTCGGTCAAGGCCGCGGACGCCGCGAGGACCGAGGCCCTGCTGCGGTCCGCCGGCGCGACGTGGACGCGGCGCGGGGCGGACGGCGTCGCCCACTTCGTGATCGACAACCCGAGGGGCCTGCCGGCGGACCACCATCCGTTCGCCGGGCGCCTGCCGTCCCTGATCCGCAAGGCCGGGATCACCCCGGTCGCGGTCGTCCTTCCCTGACCGTCCCGCGCGGCGCGCCGGCCCTCGCCCCGGTAGCCGAGCCCGGCGGGGACCAGGTCGAGGGCGAGCCGGTCCTGCCAGCTCACATACGGCGCGAC
>NZ_JBEZJP010000237.1:0-12215 GCF_040653175.1 Actinomadura sp. NPDC048032 | reverse complement strand
GTTGAACCCGAGTCACTTGGCCCGAGGGTCGAGAGCGTCCCGCAGCCCGTCACCGAAGAGGTTGAAGGCGAGGACGGTGATGAAGATGGCCATACCAGGGATGATCATGTACGCGGGGTCCGAGGAGTAGATCGGAACCGCGAGCGTCAGCATGGCGCCCCACGAGGGCGTCGGCGGGATCACTCCGACGCCGAGGAACGACAGCGCCGCCTCGAACAGGATGTTGGTCGGGATCAGCAGGGTCGAGTAGACCAGGATCGGGGCGACCAGGTTCGGCAGGATCTCCTTGAAGAGCACGTAGGAGTTGCGGGCTCCCAGGCTGCGCGCGGCGTCGACGAACTCGCGCTCGCGCAGCGACAGCGTCTGGCCGCGGATGATGCGGCCGATGTAGGGCCAGTTGAAGAAGCCGATGACCACGACCAGCACCGAGATCCGCAGCCCGTTGCCGTTCATCCCGAACGCGCCGTCGGAGACGACGCCGACCAGGGCGATCGCGAACAGCAGCAGCGGGAACGCCAGGAAGGCGTCCATGGCCCGGCTGATCAGGTAGTCGACCCAGCCGCCGAAGTAGCCGGCCACGATGCCCATGACCGTCCCGATGACCACCGACAGCAGGGTGGCCAGGAACGAGACCAGGAGCGAGATCCGGGCTCCGTGCACGATGCGGGCCAGCAGGTCGCGGCCGGTGCCGGGCTCCACGCCCAGCAGGTGGTCGCCGCTGATGCCCGTGTGCCAGATCCCCGACTTCGGCCGGTTGTAGGTCGGGTCGATCAGGTTCTGGTGGTACGTCAGAGGGTCCTGCACGAAGTACGGCCCGAAGATCGCGATCAGGATCAGCACGAGCACGATGACCGCGCCGGTCAGAGCGACCTTGTCCCGCTTCAGCCGCATCCAGGCGATCTGCCCGAGCGAGCGTCCTTGGATCTTCTTCCTGTCGACGCCGGCGAGGACAGCCTCTGGCTGCGCCTCGCTGTCGGACCCGGTCACCTCTATGGGTGCGGCCACGCTCGATACCTCCTACCGTCCGGCCACTGGTTCGGCCCTGCCGCCGGCGAGTGACCGGCGGTCGCGGAGATCATCCGCTGCCCCCCGTGCCCGTTACGCCGCGTTTGCTGAAGGGAAACGTAGTCCTTCGGGCACGACTGTCCATCCGTGAGGCGTGCTTCGGAAGTACCCGTATCTGACTTGTGATCTCGTCGTCATCTGGGCAACATGCGTCCACGACCACGTTGGACAAATCGCCCGAATAGTACGTTCAGCCCAGACGTGCCCGGCAACTCCACACGGGTCGGGAACGGCAAGCTTTACCGTACTGAGTCCGATCTGAGACTGATCGTCCGCAGGTCAGGGCGGGGACGCGCAGAAACGGCGGGCCCCGCGGCGTCAGGAGATGCCGCGGTCGCGGAGGATCTTCTCGATCTCCGCCATCTCCGGGTCGCCGCCGCCCGGCGCGGGGCCCTCGACGCCCCGCCCGGGCTTGCCGGCGCGACCCGCCGAGCGGCGGCCGTCGCCGGACTTGGCGGCGGCGCGGCCCTCGTCGGCGCCCCCGCGGCGGCTCAGCATCGCCCCGGACGCCAGGTAAAGAAGCACGGCCAGCCCCGCCACCGCGACGCCCGCCCACTTCACCGGGCTGAACGCCAGGTCGACGAAGAACTCGGTCACGCCCGTCAACGCCGCCGCGAGCGGCACCAGCGACAGGGCCGCGCCGCGCAGCCCGGTGCCCGCGCCCCGGCGGCGGTAGGCGCCCCAGCTGATCACCAGCCCGACCAGGGTCACCCCGAGACTGATCGCGAATATGGCTGCGTCGCTCATGCCGGCCCCTCATTCCGTGCGGCGGTGCTCTTCCCATCGTCACACGCGAACCGCCGGACCTGCTCCTTCTGGCGGACGGTTTGCGCCCGCCGCCGTCTCCTCCTGCGGCGGGATCCGTCCCCTAGGGACCGCCCCCGGGGTACCGGCTCCCGCGTATCAGGTCACGGCCGGACAACGGCCCGGCCGCGGGACGGCCGAGGCGCGGGGTCAGGCGACCAGCGAACGCAGCCGCGCCAGGTCGACCTCGCGCAGCGAGGCGACCACCGTCCGCCCCGGCGCGGGCGGGATGGGCAGGAGGCCTGGGACGGCGACGGTGACGCAGCCCGCCGCCTCCGCCGCCGCGACGCCGTTCGGGGAGTCCTCCAGGACCACGCAGCGCGCGGGGTCGGCGCCGAGCCGGGCGGCGGCGGTCAGGTACGGCTCGGGGTGGGGCTTGGTCCGGGCGACCTCGTCCCCGGCGACGCTGAGCGCGAAGTGCTCGCGGCCGACGGCGTCCAGCACCGGCTCGATCAGCCGCCGGTGGCTGGAGGACACCAGGGCCGCCGTCACCCCGGCGGCGCGGATCTCGGCGAGCAGGTCCTTGGCGCCGGGCATCATCGGGACGCAGGCGCCGAGCCGCTCGGCCATGCCGTCCAGCATCCGCCGGCCGACCTCCTCGCGCGGGGCGTCCGCCCCGGTCAGCTCCAGCATGTAGTCGACGGCGAGGTAGAGGGAGCCGCCGACCAGCCGCTCCTGGTGGGCGGGGGTCCACTCGCCGCCGAGCCACGCCATGACCTCCGACTCCACCTCCAGCCAGACTCTCTCGGAGTCGATGAGCAGGCCGTCCATGTCGAAAAGCACGGCGTGCGGGCCGCCACCAGTCACAACTCTCCCCACGGGTCGTCCGGGCCGGAGAAACCACCCTATCTATGCGATCAAGGGACACTCCGGCCAGTCCCCCGCCGGGGCCGGCGCCTCTTGGACGGGGTGTGCAAAGAGACGGTGACGGATGGGACACCGGACCGATAACGTGCCAGCAGTTGACTACCAACGGGTAAGGAACGGCATGAGCGCGTACCGCACCATCCTCGTCGGCACCGACGGCTCCGACTCCTCGTTCCGCGCGGTCGACAGGGCCGCGCAGCTGGCCGCCGCCACGGGCGCCACCCTCCTGCTCGCCTCCGCCTACAGCCCCATGCCGGAGCGCGAGCGCGCCAGCGCCGCCGACCGGCTCGGCGACCTGGCCTACAAGGTGCAGGGGTCCACGCCCGCCGACGACGCTCTGCGGGCCGCGCGGGAGCGGGCCGTCGCCGCCGGCGCCACCGCCATCGAGCAGGAGGCCGTCGAGGGCGACGCCGTGGACGTGCTGTCGAGGCTGGCCAAGGAGCGCCCCGTGGACCTCATGGTGATCGGCAACCGGGGGCTCAACAGCCTCGCGGGCCGCATCCTCGGCTCCGTACCGGCGAACCTGTCGCACCGCGCCCCCTGCGACGTGCTCATCGTGCACACCACTCCGCGCGGCAAGTGACGCCCGTCCCCGCCGCCGGTGACCCGATCGTGACCCGGGTTCCGCCGCGGGCGTACAGGGCGGGGTCTGGCTTCCGGAGGGGTGGGGTACGTCACCGTCAGGACGTAGGCTGACAGCCACCGATCATGAGCGGGGCCCCCGACCCCCGGGAATGACGGCCCCCGTCGGTGACGCTGTACCTGGGCGTCGAAAGGAGGCAGCGCGTGGTCGAGCTCGAAAGCGTGCCGGAACTCGTCGATCCGGTGCTCGTGGCCGCCTTTGAGGGGTGGAACGACGCCGGGGAGGCCGCCAGCGGGGTGATCGCGCATCTGGAGTCGACCTGGGAGGCGGTGCCCATCGCCGAGCTCGATCCGGACGACTACTACGACTTCCAGGTCACCCGCCCCATCGTCGAGATGGCCGACGGCGAGACCCGCGGCATCACCTGGCCGACGACCCGCGTGTCGTGGGCGCGGCTCCCCAACGGCAAGGACGTCGTGCTGCTGCACGGCATCGAGCCCAACATGCGGTGGCGGTCCTTCTGCCGCGAGCTGGTCGGGCTGATGCTGGAGCTGGAGATCCGCAACGTCGTGCTGCTCGGCGCGCTGCTCGCCGACGCCCCCCACACCCGGCCGGTGCCGGTCACCGGCGCCGCGTCCGAGGCCGGCCTGGTCAACACCCTGAACCTGGAGCCGGCCCGCTACGAGGGGCCGACCGGCATCCTCGGCGTGCTCCAGGACGCCTGCGCCAAGGCCGACCTCGACACCGTGTCGCTGTGGGCGGCCGTCCCCCACTACGTCGCCCAGCCGCCCTCCCCCAAGGCGACCCTCGCGCTGCTGCGCCGCGTGGAGGACCTCCTCGACGTCACCGTCCCGCTCGGCGAGCTTCCCGAGGAGGCCCGCGCCTGGGAGCACGGCGTCAACGAGCTCGCCGAGGAGGACTCGGAGGTCGCCGAGTACGTCCGCACGCTGGAGGAGCAGAAGGACGCCACGGAGCTGCCCGAGGCGAGCGGCGACGCCATCGCCCGCGAGTTCGAGCGCTACCTGCGCCGCCGCGACCCGGGCTGATCGCGCGGGGCGGGGCGCGCCCCGGCCTCTCGCATCCCCGGCGGCGGCGCCGCGCGCACGCCGTGGAGTGCGCTGATCACGACGCCCACCGTCCCGCGGACCGCCGGCGTCCGGTGCCGGTGAGCGCGCCGCGCCCCCATCCCCGGCTCTGAGCGCGCCGGCGAGCCCGCCGTGGCGGGCCTACCGGCGCGGGACGGGGTCGGACGCCGCCGGTCAGAGCGCGATGCCGAGGAGGGCGTCGACGACGGCGGCGGCCTGGGCCGGCGCCGCCTCGTCGTCGCCGTCGGCGGAGGCCCAGGCGTCCACGGCCGCCAGCGCGGCGGGAGTGTCCAGGTCGTCGGCCAGGCCCTCGCGGACCGCGGCGGCCAGCGGGGCGGCGGGCGGGCCGGACGGGCGGGCCGCCGCGGCGCGCCAGCGGCCGAGGCGGGCGGCCGCCTCGTCGAGGGCGTCCGCGGTCCACTCCCAGTCGGAGCGGTAGTGGTGGGCCAGCAGCGCCGCCCGGATCGCCATCGGGTCGGCTCCGGACTCCCGCAGCTTCGACACGAACACGAGGTTGCCGCGCGACTTGGACATCTTCTCGCCGTCCAGGCCGACCATGCCGGAGTGCACGTAGGCGCGGGCGTGCGGCCGCTCCCCCGTGGCGACCTGCGCGTGCGAGGCGCTCATCTCGTGGTGGGGGAACGCCAGGTCCGAGCCGCCGCCCTCGACGTCGAAGGCCATGCCGAGGTACTCGATGGAGATCGCCGAGCACTCCACGTGCCAGCCGGGGCGCCCCTCCCCGAACGGCGAGTCCCACCCGGGCTCGCCGGGCCGCCGCGCCATCCACAGCAGCGCGTCGAGGGGGTCGCGCTTGCCGGGCCGGTCCGGGTCGCCCCCGCGCTCGGCGAACAGCGGCGCCATCTCCTCCCGCGTGAGCCTGCTGACCCCGCCGAACGCCGGGTCGGAGGCGATCGGGAAGTAGACGTCGCCGTCCACCTCGTAGGCGGCGTCCCGGCCGCGCAGCTTCTCGATCATCTCGATGATCAGCGGGATCGCCTCGACCGCGCCGACGTAGCGGTCGGGCGGCAGGACGCGCAGCGCGGTCATGTCGTCGCGGAAGAGCTGGATCTCCCGGTCGGCGAGCTCGCGCCAGTCCTCCCCGGTCTGCTGGGCACGTTCCAGGAGCGGGTCGTCGACGTCGGTGGTGTTCTGGACGTAGTGGACCCGGTGGCCGAGGTCCCGCCACACCCGGTTGACGAGGTCGAAGGCCAGGTAGGTGTTGGCGTGGCCGAGGTGCGTCGCGTCGTAGGGGGTGATCCCGCACACGTACATCCGGGCGGTGTCGCCGGGGGACGTGGGGCGCGTCGTCCCCGTGCCGGTGTCGCGCAGGCTGAGGGGCCGGGTCGCGGCGGGCAGTCCCGCGTCGGAGAGGCTGGGGACTTCGGAGGCGGGCCACGATCGCATACAGAAAGCTTATCCATGCGTACTTCGCGGCATGAATCCGAGATCGCGGCTTCCGCCGGGGGCGCCCTCAGCGGTGCCGGACGCGCGGGTCCAGCACCGAGTAGCCGATGTCGACCAGCAGGTTCGCGACGACGACGAACGACGTCACCAGCAGCGTCACCCCGATGACGACCGGGGTGTCGCCGAGCGCGATGGACTGGTAGACCAGCTGCCCCACGCCCTGCAGCCCGAACACCTTCTCGGTGACGATCGTGGAGCCGACCAGCGCGCCGAGGTCGATGCCGAGCTGGGTGACGACGGGGGCCAGCGCCGTCCTCAGCCCGTGCCGGCCGACGACGCGGCGTTCGGGCAGGCCCTTGGCCCGCGCCGTCCGCACGTAGTCCTCGCCGAGCACGTCCAGCATCGCCCCGCGGGTGAGGCGCGTGTAGGTGGCGATCATGAGGAACGCCAGCGCGATCCACGGCAGGACCATCCGGCGCAGGAAGTGCTCCTGCAGCGGGGGCCCCGCCTCGAACAGGTGGGCGGCGCCGCCGCCGAGCCCGGCGGAGAACACGTGCAGCAGCGCGAGCGCCATCACGAACGGCGGGGTGGACAGGCCGACCAGCACGAACACGGTCGCGGCCCTGTCACCGAGGCCGCGCGGCCGCATCGCGCAGAGCACGCCGAGCAGCACGCCGCCGGCGAACCACAGGACGGCCGCGCCCGCCACCAGGCACAGCGTCGTGGGGAGGCGCTGGCCGATCAGGCTGGTGACCGGTACGCCGTTGATGTAGGAGTCGCCGAGGTCGCCGCGCACCAGCCGTCCGGCGAACCGCCAGTACTGGACGAGGACGGGGCGGTCCAGCCCGAGGTTGCTGCGGATCTGGCCGAGGGTGTCGGCGGTGGCGCGCGGCCCGCCGATGACGCGCTCCACCGGGACCGGCGAGACGTGCAGGAACACGAAGACCAGCGTGGCCGCCATCCACAGCACCACGACCGTGTACAGCAGGCGGCGGAGGACGAACCGCGCCACGCGCCTCACCGCCCCCCGGGCGCGCGGTCGCCGCGCGGGTCGAAGGCGTCGCGGATGCCCTCGCCGAGCAGGTTGAACGCCAGCGTGGTCGCCAGCAGCAGGACGCCCGGGACGGCCAGCAGCCACCAGGCCGTCCGGAACACGTCGCCGCCCTCGCCGAGCATCGAGCCCCAGCTCGGCATCGGCGGGCGCACCCCGACGCCGAGGAACGACAGCGTCGCCTCGAACACGATCGAGGCCGGGACCAGCAGCGAGGTCAGCACGGTGACGTGCGCGGACAGGTTCGGCAGGACCTCGCCGAACATGATCCGGACGTCGGAGGCGCCGAGGGCGCGGGCCGCCTCGATGAACTCCCGCCGCCTGATCGTGATCACCTGTCCGCGGATGACGCGGGCGACCGCGGCGAACGAGAAGAACGCGATGATCAGGATCGTCATGCTCAGGCTGGCGGCGACCGAGGTGATCTGGAACGTGGTCGCCAGCACGATGGCCACGAGCAGGTACGGCAGGGCGAGCATCATGTCCATGAGCCGGGCGAGCAGGGCGTCCAGGGCGCCGCCCGCGAACCCCGCGAGGGTTCCGACGGCGGTCCCGGCGGCGGAGGCGAGAAGGGCCGCGAGGATCCCGACGGCCAGGGAGATCCGTGCCCCGTAGGCGGCGCGCACGAGGACGTCGCGGCCGAGCTGGTCGGCGCCGAGCGGGAACCGCGCTCCCGGCCCGCGCGGCTGCCCTCCGGCGTCCAGGCCGGTGCGCGGGAAGGTCGCGTCGTAGGGGTGGCCGGTCAGGTGCGCCCACAGCGGCGCCAGCGCCGCGAACGCCAGGATCAGCGCGAGGACGGCGAGCGCCGCGACCGCGAGCCGGTCGCGGCGGAACCGGGTCCAGGCGAGCTGGCAGGGGGTGCGGCCCTCCACGGGCAGGGCCTCGTCCGGCGCCGCCCTCGGCCTGCGGGTCTCGACCTCGGCGTAGCTGCTCATCGCGCCGCCGCGCGTGCCACCGCTGCCATCCGCACTCCCCGTCTGCCGATGACCCTTCGCGGGCGGCCCCGCCCCGACGAAGATCGCATTAGGTAGTCAAACTAGCACCGAGCGTCATGTTCCGCAGCCGGAGCCGGCAAGTGGGCAGGGCGGGTCCCTGTCAGCGCACGCGGCTCCAGGCGTGCGGGTCGCCGGGGACGGCGGAGAAGTCGTACCGGACGCCGGTCCGGCCGAGGGCGACGAGGCTGACGGAGGTCGTGCCCCACACGCGGCCGTCGCCCAGGTCGAGCAGGGGGAGCAGGGCGCGGTGGTCGGCGCGGGGCAGGCCGCCGCCGTCCACCAGCGGCAGCCACGCGCCCCAGGCCCGTTCCACGGTGTCCTCGAGGCGCGGCTCGGGGCGCGGCGCGGCGGCCAGAAGCGGCCGGAAGTGCGCGAGCCGCGCCGCCATGTAGGCGTCCTCGGTCTCGCCCTCCGGCTGGCCCTCCCCCTCCAGCCCGCTGTTGACGATCATGTGCAGGCCGGGGCCGAGCCCGCGCTCGGTCAGGGCCGCGCCGTCCCAGCTCCACAGCCGCACCCGGTCGGGTTCGGCGCCGACGAGGTGGAACGGGTCGAACGCGGCGAGGTCCGGCCCGCCGAGCTTGCCGTCGGCGGCGACCCGCAGCGGCAGCTCCCCGCGGGAGGCGCGGCCCGCCTCGGGCGCCATGGCGCCGCGGCCGTTCAGCACGACGGCGGCCCGCGGCGCGCCGGGGTCCACCGCCAGCCAGGTGCCGCCCGCGCGCAGGTCGCGGCCGCCGACGAGGCCGGGGCGGTCCGGCCAGTGCCGGGCGGGCGGCTCCCACGCGCGCGCGGTGAACTCGTCGCGCACGCCCACGAGGAGCACCGGAACCGGGGAGGACGGGTCGACACTGATGATCGCCGTACACATGCCCCAATTGGAGCATTCCACCGGTGCGCCGATCCCGGCGGGGGCGGGCTACAGCGGCGGCCAGGGGATGGCGGGCCAGTCCTCGGGCGGGTAGGGGTGGATGCGGTGCTTGAGCATCAGCTCGACGCGGCGCCGGGTGGCGTCGACCTCCTCGGCGGTGAGCAGCTCGGCGAGCCGCGCGCCGAGGGCGCCGCCGCGCAGCCCCGCGTCGACCCGGCCGAGCGCCTCGACGGCCTCGGGGGTCAGGGGCTTGCCGCGCCACTGCCACAGCACGGTGCGCAGCTTGTACTCGACGGAGAAGCAGACGCCGTGGTCGCAGCCGTACACGTGGCCGTCGCCGGGCGGCAGCAGGTGGCCGATCTTGCGGTCGGCGTTGTTGACGACGGCGTCGAAGACGGCCATCCGGCGGACGGCCTCGTCGTCGGAGCGCGACAGGCCGACGAGGTCGACGCCGGGGTCGGGCTCCACCCACAGCTGCACCATGCCGGGCCCGTAGGGGCCGTCGCGGTGGACGGTGGGCGGGACGGTGTTCCAGCCCATCGCCTTGGAGACCTCGTAGGCGGCGACCTCCCGCTCGGCGAGGGTCCCGTCGGGGAAGTCCCACAGGGGCCGCTCCCCCGCGACCGGCTTGTAGACGCAGTTGGCCGACACCCCGTCGTGCTCGATCGCGCAGTAGAGGGTGGCGTTGGACGCCTGGACGAGTCGGCCCTCCACGGCGAGGCGGCCGGCGGACAGCAGCCGTTCGGCGGCGGCCGCGTCGCGCGGGGACACCGCGCGCCCGGCCTCGCCCGGCCCGCCTGCGTCGCCGGCGGGCGCCCGGCCCCGGGAGGACTGCGTCATGCGTTCATTCTCCCGGCCACGTCGTCCATGATCCAGCACAGCGGGGTGTCATCTCAGCCGAGGTATCCGTTCTGGCGGGGGCAGACGTGCCCCTCGCTGTCGAGCGGCAGGCCGCACAGCGGGCACGGCGGGCGTCCCGCCGCGACCACCTTCAGGGCGCGCTCGGCGAACGCGCGGGCCTGCGCCGCGCTGATCCGCACCCGCAGCACCGCGACGGCGGGGTCGTCCTCGCCGACCTCGGGCTCCTCGTCGGACTCGGTGACCTCCTGGGCCTCGATGACCACCTGCTCGCCGTCGGGGTCCCAGGCCAGCGCCATCGTGCCGACCTTGAACTCCTCCTCGACGGGCTGGTCGAGGGGACCGTCGTCCTTGAGCTCGGAGGGGGCGACCGGGGGCACGTCGGCGTCCCCGCCGCTGCGCCGCAGGACCTCGTCCAGCAGCTCCTCCAGCCGCTCGGCCAGCAGCGTCACCTGGAACTTCTCCAGGCCGACGCTGGTGACGCGGCGGCCGGAGCGCGCCTGCAGGTAGAACGCGCGGTCGCCGGGGCGCCCGACGGCGCCGGCGACGAAGCGCTCCGGCGGATCGTAGGAGATGACGGGCATGACAACGACCCTACGCGCCGCCGCCCACGACCGCGTCACTCGACCCGAGTCCGTCTTTCCCGGAACGTTCCTCCGGCGGTTCCGGGATCAGCCCGGCGACGTCGCCTCCGGTGTCGTTGAGCCGGACGACGAACGGGCGCGTCTCGGTGTAGCGGATCACGGTGAGCGACGCGGGGTCGGCCTGGATGCGCTGGAACTGGTCCAGGTGCAGGCCGAGGGCGTCGGCGACGATCGACTTGATGATGTCGCCGTGGCTGCACACGGCGTAGAGCGCGTCCGGCCCCCGGGCGGCGGCGATCCGCTCGTTCCAGTCGCGGACGGCGGTGACGGCGCGGTGCTGGGCGTCCGCCAGCGCCTCCCCCGCCTCTCCGGGGAACCGCGCGGCGCTCGGATGGGCCTGCACGACGCGCCAGAGCGGCTCCTCGGCCAGCTCCTTGAGGGGACGGCCCGTCCAGTCGCCGTAGCGGACCTCGCCGAACCGGTCGTCGGTCTCGACCTTCTCGACCTTCTCGGCGTGCCCCGCGGCCACGGCCTCGGCGGTCTCGACGCAGCGTTCGAGCGGGCTGGACACGACGGCGGCGAGCGGCAGGGGCGCCAGGCGGGCGGCGAGCGCCGCCGCCTGCGCGCGGCCGCGCTCGTCCAGGCGCACTCCGGGCGTCCATCCGGCCAGCACGGGGCCGGTCATAGCGGTCAGGCCATGCCGAACCAGCAGAAGCGTCGTCACACCGGCCACTCTAGGAGATCATTCGGACGTCCCGACGCCCCGGATGCGCGACAATGCGTGGTGTGATCGTCGACAAGGCCATCTACGCCGGCGGGAAGCGCCGCGACATCGAGGGCGACATCAGCGACGCCTTCGACCTCGCCCGCGAGGACGGCGAGTGCTTCCTGTGGATCGGCCTCTTCGAGCCCGACGAGGACGAGTTCGAGCTGGTCAAGGACGAGCTGAACCTGCACCCCCTGGCGGCCGAGGACGCGGTCTCCGCGCACCAGCGACCCAAGATGGAGCGCTACGACGACACGCTGTTCGTGGTGCTGAAGACGCTCGCCTACGTCGACAAGACCTCCGACATCGAGGTCGGCGAGATCATGGTCTTCCTCGGCCGCGACTTCGTGGTGACCGTCCGGCACGGCGCCGGGAACCCGCTCGGGCCGGTCCGCAAGCGGCTGGAGGACAACCCGGAGCTGCTCGGCCACGGCGCCACCGCGGTTTTGTACGCCGTGTGCGACGAGGTCGTCGACCGGTACGGCGTCGTCGCCCACGAGGTCGAGGTCGACATCATCGGGCTGGAGCGGGCCGTGTTCGACCCGAACGCCCGGGACGTCACCGCCGACATCTACTCGCTCAAGCGGGAGGTGCTGGAGTTCCGCGGCGCCGAGGACCCGCTCGTCCCCGTGCTGCAGGAGATCGTGAAGGGCCGCGTCGCCGAGTGCGGCTCCACCCGCGAGTACTTCCGCGACGTCCTGGACCACCTGCTGCGCGTCGACGGGCAGGTCGACGCGCACAACGAGCTGCTCAACAGCGTGCTGACCGCGCACCTGGCGCTGCTCGGCAAGCGGCAGAACGAGGACATGCGCAAGATCTCCGCGTGGGCCGCGATCATCGCCGTGCCCACCGCGATCGCCGGGATCTACGGCATGAACTTCGACCACATGCCCGAGCTGCACTGGACCATCGGGTACCCGCTGGTCATCGCGGTGATGGCCGTCGTGTGCGTGCTGCTGTTCCGCCGCCTGCGCAAGAGCGGCTGGCTCTAGGCGCCGGAGTCGTGAGGGGACGCGGGCGCGGCGAGGAGCACCGCCCACAGGTGCGACTCGGCGTCCTGCGACTCCAGGCGGCGCCGGATCCGCTCCACGCCGGAGCGCGTGGGCAGCGCCAGCCAGACCAGCAGCGGGTAGCCGATGACGAACCCCGCGACGAAGACCAGCTCGCTGTGGGCGACCATCGCCAGCGGGAGTCCCAGCAGGATCACGCCCTCGGCGAGGGCGAACCGCAGCAGGACGGCCTGCCGGAACATCATCAGCGCGGTCCGCGCCGCCGCGGCCGGGTCGGC
>NZ_JBEZJP010000236.1:0-12221 GCF_040653175.1 Actinomadura sp. NPDC048032 | reverse complement strand
GCGGATGACCTCCCGATCGACTACAGCAAGGATCGTATCGATCACAAGGAGTATCAAGCGGAACGCTGCGCGGTTCGGGGATCTTCACCTGATCGAATTCGAGGCCCTTGACTCTGTGAACGGTCGAGATCACGAGGCCGTCCGACCACTGTTGACCGAGCTCGTCGGGCAGTCCTCCACGGATCAACCGCTTCCGTATCGCCGGAAGATCGAGCGTCTCGTCGCGTCGGCCTCGATCGATGCGCCGAAGAAGCTCCCAGGAGACCTCCGGATCGACGCCGGCCCTACCGAGCACGTCCAACACCTCGGTCTTCTGCGGCTGTTTGGAATCGAGCTCGCGGAAGAGCGAGCCAACCCACGAAGGGATGGCCTTGTCTTGAGCGGACCGCTGGAGCCGGTGTGGGACGCCGAGGTCGTGAAGCCGCCGCGAAATCAGCAGGACTTCGTCGTTCGACCTGCAGAGCATCGCGGTCGTACCGGCCATCCGGGCCAGGACCGGGGCCGCCTGGTCGATCGTGCCTAGGGAGTCCCCTGCCATGAGCGTGGTCCGCAGACTACGCTGAATCTCGTCGAAGGGCGCGTCCACGGCACCTAGCGACTCACCGTAGGCGATCGCCGCCCGGGCCTCGGACTCTCGAGCACGAAAGTTCCTCTCGAGTGCGACCTCATCGAGCTCATCTTTGAAGCGTTCGCGCACCTCCGCGTAAAGTCGCGCCGCTCCCTCCAGACGCTCCTGCGGATCGTCGAGTTGGAAGCCATAGATGCCTTGGGCCGGATCGCCGAGCAGGGTGAACCCCTCGATACCGGTTTCCAGTAGCGCCAGTACGAGCTCAGCGCGTTCACCGACGAGGTCCTGAACCTCATCAACGACCAGATGATGGATCTCTTCTACCAGTTCACCGACGTTCGGGTCTTCCTTGATCAACCGAGTCGCTTCACGAATCCGTGGCCCGAACCCCAGACGCTGCCAGCTACCATCGGGCTCTACCTCGGACAGGAGCCAGGTCGCGTAGGCGTCGAACGTCCGAACGTCCACATGCGCGACGGCGGAGCCGAAGACGGCCAGACGCTTCCTGACCTCGCTGACGGCTGCGCGCGAGAAGCTCAGTACAAGGATCTCGGATGGTTCGAGTTCCTCTTCCTCGATGAGGAAGGCGAGGCGATGGATCAAGGAGAGGGTCTTGCCAGATCCTGCCGGAGCCGTCACCAGAAGACGAGCCTCTGCGGGTTCTTCGACGACCTGCCGCTGCTCTTCCGTCAGCTGAACGTCGGTGCTCATCAGCTCTTCCACAGGTACTCGAACTGACGGAACGCGAGCTCTTCGCCGTACTGGGCGATGTTGTCGGCGACGTTGACGATGAGACACTCCTCCTTGCCGCCGTTCAGCGGACCACGGAGGCCTCTGCCGATCATCTGCTGGTAGACGTTCGGGCTATACGTCGGCCGAGCGACGATCACTGCCCGCGTCGCCGGCGCGTCGAACCCTTGAGACAAGACGTTGTAGTTGGCCAGGACGCGAACCTTGCCCTGCCGGAACTGCTCGATCGCATGCCGGCGCTGGCCAAGGTCGGTATCGCTCGATACCGCGGCCGCCGACACGGCCTTGCGGGTGAGCAGCGCCGCCATGGTCTGGGCGTGGTTAACAGATGTAGCGAACAGCAGAATCGGCCAGTCGTCGGGCAGCTCGAGGATCTTGTTGATCAAAATTCCGTTACGGATGGCGTCATGGCCGAGCCGCTCCTCAGCCGATGCCGGCAGTCGACGCAGCTGAGCAAGTGAGTCTCGCTCCTGCGCACTCAGATCGAGACTGGCACCCGGAAGTTCCTCATGCTTGACCTGGGCCAGCACTCCAAGCTTCTGCAAGGTCACGTACGGCTCGGCGCCCAGGATCTCCGGGCCGTCGCGGTGATGGTCCAGGCGGTTGCGCCCATAGCGCGCGACGAGCCGGTCGGTCTCTTCCGTGTTGGTGCCACGGAACGGGGTCGCGGTCAAGCCGATCAGAGGGCAGCGTGATCGATGAGGAGTCAGCCCGAGAGCGGCGAGGACCCGGGTGTATCGCGGACTGATCGACGCATGCGCCTCATCCACGACGACGGCCTGGGCTTCACGTAGCCACTCATAGCCGTCGGCCTCGATGACCTTTTCCAACTTGGCGTCGGTGGCTATGACGAGGTGATATCCCTCGTCCACGGGGTCCGCCTCGTTGGTGGACCAGAGTCTGCTGATCGTCAACTGCTGAGCCGGACCCGTGTTGCGCCACACCATCTGCCAGGTCTGGACCGCCTGCTCGCACAGTTCCTCCGTCTGCGCCACCCACAGAACCGGGGTAGACACAGCGAAGGGAGGAAGCACCCGCAGACGGCGAATGATCGCCTCCACGGCGACGCGAGTCTTACCCGCTCCGGTCGGCAGGCTGAGCATTCCGCGTAGGGCGGGCCGGCTTTGGAGCACCTCCTGAATTCGACCGACCATGAGCTCTTGGTAGTCGTGCAGGGCTGGGAAGTTCACCGGACCTTGCACGGTGAGCACAGGTTCGAGGCCTGGTTGGCGGAACCCGGCATACTCGGCGGGGAAACCAAGATCCGCTACGAAGGCCTTCGCCAGATGGTTGCCTGCCATCTGGGTCGGTACGGGGAACCCCCGGTCCTCCAGTTCCTGCCGGAACTCCCGCAGGACGCCTGAGCCGTGGACGGCGAGCGCCAACTCGGCGACGGTCCGGTCGTCGACCGGGCCTTCCTCGGCCTCGACTGCGTCGACCAATCCGTACGGCAGCCTCTCCCGAAGAACATCGTCCCCGAGCATGGCCACCAGCTTGTCTCGAAGGTCCTCCAGCTCGCGGACCTTGAGGATCTGCTGGTCTCGCTGGATGTCCTCCCGATGCTGAAGGACCTGACGACAACGCTCCTCCGAGAGTCCTAGCCTGAGAAGGGCGTTCAACTCTCTGAGGAGCGCCAGGTCGTCGCCACGATCGAGCCAGTAGACCGTCTCTTCGCGCCGGCCGATGTCGACAGGTTGTGAAGTCTGACCCGACGGCGTACGGACGAGTTGCACCAGCGCCTCGCAACGCAGCAGGTCAAGGCCGCGCAGCGGACGTCCGGGTTCGAATTTCAGCTGTGGAAACACATCCTCGAGGGGAGTCGGCTGACCTGAGGACGTAGCGCGAAGCTCGGTGATGTAGACCTCGTCGAAGGTCTTCATCCCCCACTGGTCCACGAGCCGGGCAACGTCGTCCGACTCAGGAACGAGCAGAGCCGCGATACCACCCGCCATGAGACGCTGATACTGGCTGGAGTCTGCCGTGGCGACGGCCTCCGCAGGAGAGCAGGTGGTCCATGTCTCGCCCTGTTGGCAACGGATTTTGACGGGAGCGCTCAACTGCGTGGCGGCAAGCGCATACAGCGCGCCGAGCTCCACGTGTCGTTCACTCTCCAGGGCCTGGTTGAGGAGCGAAAGCCAGAGGCCCCCCTTGATCTCCGCCAAGCTGTTGGCGAGGCCGAGAGCCCGCGCGAGACCGGGGTTGATATCAGCGACCGGCAGGACCCGAGCGTGGGCGGCCAAGCCTGGCCCGACGCAGTCTGCGATCCGACGGATGCCCATCGAGGTGGCAAGCCTGCCGTTTTTCTCAATGGCCCACACCAACGGTGACGGAACGGGGAGGGGCGTGTCATCGGGACGAGTCAGCGCATGGACCGTCCACTTGGTGACCAGGCCCTCTACCGGCAGGTTCTGGATGAACCGAGAGCGCGCGGCCGGGGAAAGGTCGAACAGGAGCCCGAGGTGTCCGGCGGGATGGGCGCCTTCGAGCTCGATCCTGCCCTGTTGAGGCCTGCGAACACCTGCCGGCAGGGCCTTGTAGTACAGGTCGACCATGCTCGACCTGTAGTCACCGAACCACACCGCCGACGACGGGTTCACATCAGGAAGCGGCACGTCCGACATACCCAACCCGCGCAGCATCCTGATGTCATCGTGATGAAAGTCTTCATCCACCATGAAATCCGAGTCATCCGGACTCCCGGAGGGGATGACAGCCCCCGGTAGAAGGCAGCGGCTCAACCGTTTGTAGGTCCCGGCACGTGTTCGGACCATGAGATCCGCTACAACGCCACGGCTGATCACATGCTCAACGGCACGATCCACCGGGACTCGCCGGGCGAGCTGCCAGAACCGATCCCAATCCGGCTCCCGGTAGAGGGCAAAGCCTCCGGAGACCGCCGCAGAGAAGCGGCCGAAAGCGTCGGCTGCCTTGATCCCGAGGATCTCGAGGAATTGAGAGGTCGCTGGGTCGTCCTCCAGTTCCGGATCCACGTACACCGTGTCCTCGGAGGGGGGATCCAAAGCCGTACGCCGGAAGACCTTGCCCTCCTGCGGCGGGACCAGTCGCCCGTCGGCCGTACGGAGAACCGCAGCTCCGCGAGCCAGATCCTGGTAGGGATGCTCTTCGTCGACCATCTCGGCCACGATCGACAACGCAACCGCGGACGCAGCGGCCGTGCCGTCGGAGACCAGCGCTTCCAGCCACTCCTGGACGGTCGCAGCCCTGCCGTTCACATCCTCGATCAGCGTGTAGGCGCGTGCCCTGCGCGTCTGCGTCCTCTCAACAGAAGGGTGGCACCATTCGACAGGACGACCGGGGTACGAGGCCCATCGCTCCACCCACACTTTCCAACGCTCCTCGTTCTGGTCGGGAGCCTTTGGATGAATCCGGACGTCACTGGGGCGCTGGAGCGCGCCTTCCTGGTCGGGGATGGAACGGTTATTCGCTACCTCTATGCGGACGCGCTCAGTAAGGAGCTTGTCTGCCCAGTTGCGCGTTTCACGACCACGAGCTGTGATCAGATCAAGAGGGCGCGCGGGATCTTCAGGCGTGGCGAGACGCGGAAGAGAGGCGGCAATCAGACAGGCCGCCTCCTTCATGAGCTCCTGGTTGAACGCGTTCCCATCGAGGATATGCCGGCGGTCCTCGTTCGTCTTCCAAGCAGCGTTCAGGACACCGCTCAAGGTCGTATCGTACTCCGTTGGAAAGAACGCCCAGAAGGCCCCGTCCCTGTTCCATCCAGAGTTTGGAACAGCCCAAGCGATGGGAACCGCGACACGCTGACGATACTCACCCGCATCTGCCCATGCGTCATCAGAGAGAATGGAATTCGTCTCGAAGACCGACCACTCCGAAGGATCCTTCTCGACACCGTTCTCGATCACCAGGAGCGATCGGCGAACGCCGTCGCCCTGGACAAAGATCTCCTTGCGATACGAGACGTTTCTGCGGTCCTCGAGGATCACCCGGCCGGCATGCGGAGAGAACACCGCGAACACCTCCGGGAATACACGGAGCTGCTCAGCGAGTTGGTCGGCGAATCTGCCATCACGCAAGGGCAGCTTCACCACGGTCACGGCCCAGGACATCAGCTCATTGAGCGTTGGGTCGGCCATCCGTTCCCCCTCTGCATCAAGGAGATGCGCGATACGGAGGACAGGTGTGGGCCGCTCCCCGGGAACGCGTTCCAAAATCCGCTCCCGCGCGCGAGTCGCCGACCACCCGAAAGAGCCGGTACGACTGAAGAAGAGCGGTTGATCAGTAACGCTCAGGACGGACTTGAAACCGACGCCGAAGCGACCGATCTCTGCACCTCGCTTGCGGGACAGATGCGAAGCCAAAATGGCCCGAGCGCCCTCGGGAGTGATCGGGTTACCACGGTTCGCACAATACAAAGCCTCCGCCGTGAGCACGATATGAATGAGCCCGTTACGAGAACCCATGAGCTCATCGGCGCCGTTCTGGATCAGCTCGTACAGCTGCCGGTGTCCATAGCCTCCCTCCCTGATGGAGGTCTCGATGTTCGCGTGCTCCGTAATCAGATCAGCGTTTGCCACGTAGGACTGGAGACATGCCTCCGACTGGGTGAGGACGACCTGAGCGACATGACTGTCCTCGCCCGACCAGCTGGAGCTTCCGGCGGGCTCGGCCTCATTCGAACTGACCACTTAGATCCGCTCTCCTCACGAACACACGCGAGATGTCCTTTTAGACAACGTTATGCCAGACAGGTACGACACCTGGCCCCATGAGCGAACAAACCAGCCGTCATGACTCCAAGTTCGCCAGCCGATAGTGTCCGGGCGGAATCTCCGCGGGGGCGTTGTCATGCGACTCGATCAGCCAACCCTCTTCGATCAGTTGGCGCAGCTCTTGGCGCCATGTCGGAACCTTGGCAACGCGTTCAAGTTGCTGGGGGCTCGCTGGCCAGGGACTGATGTGGAGGAGGTATTCGATCAGCCTCTCACCTGGGGTTGCGCCACCGATCGATCCGATGGTCTCTTCGCTCGAGGCAACAGCCTCCTCAAGGTATGGAGCATTGAGCCGGTAGGGCGCGTCGGCGCCCGCACGTGCCGTGTCGATGTCCCAACCGACCTGACGAAGTTCGCGGATACGTCGAGCCCATGCCCGGATGGCCGCCACACCCTCCAGTTGATGGGGCGAGACCTCTTCCCCAGGATGACTACGAAAGTAGAGAAGCAGCGCCGTTCGGGCTCCACCAACGACGTCGTGGCGAACCTTGGCGAGCGCCTCTCGCGACTCGGCAAGGTGCCTGCCGACCTCGGCCGCGGTCTCCAGCCAGTCCTGAGCCCGCAGATTCTCACGCGGCGTGGCCTGCACGATTGCCAACGCGTCCTTGAGTGACTGCTCAAGCCTCTCCAGTTGCTCCCGGTGGAGACGCCGATCACTCTCGGCCGAGTGAACGTTCATTGAGCCGCCAACGCCTTCCTCTGTGCCCTGTAGTGGCGAGGGAGGGTCGTCTTTCGGCACGCTGACGCGGAGCCCAGCCATCGAATGACTCGGTCAGCAACCCTGAAGAGACCATCCAAGCGTTACAGGTCCCAGACCATCAGGCTAAGAAGCTCATCCAGGCACGGGGTCCTTGACGACTCGGGTCGAGCCGCCCTCGCGGAGGTTATGCGGTCCACCTCAAGGATGTCAACAGCTGGTCACCTGCATCAAAGATGTAAGGAGCGAAATGCAGATTACCCCTTACGCCACCTTAACACAGTAAGGGCAAGAATCGATACAAAAGGGCACATTTCACGCGGATTTGCCCCGACCCCTTGCGCTCAACGAGGTTGATCGGTAAAAACTCCGTTATGCTCGGCTCGCCCGGGCGGTGGGAGTGACCGTCTTACAGGGGCGCTCCTGTGTATGCGGGGATATCTGGTCGGGCTCGAGCCAAGCAGGCTCAAGCCGAGGGCATCCTCGCCGCCACAAAGGCACGGGTCCATGTTCTCGAAGTTAAAGAAGGGTGGCGTAGGACCATGAGTACGCCGTCGGCACGACCCGAACAGGGCCGAGACCCACCACCGGGAGGAAAACAACCATCAGCGACCATCAAGCGAGCGGCTCCTGAATCTATTGCAGGCCGGGCTTGTTTACCGGTCTGGGAGTTACTCGAGGTGCTTGGTCCCTTGCACACGTGGATGTCTCTGCAACTGCGCGTGTGGCCTTCCACCCTTCCGGTGAAGGCGTACAGCAACATCCAAGTTTCCACGAGCGAGCCCGAAAGAGCGGTCGTGGGGTATTGGCCGCTTGCTGGCGCACCGTCACAAAAGGCCTCATGCGCAATAGCTTTTCATCGCCCGCAGCGCTATCGCCCCTTCGCGATGCCCACGAAAGGCGAGAAGAACTCGCCAGGATCGTTCTCCGGGGCGGCTGGCGCCGTAGCCCCACATTCCTTCAAAGGAGCAAGCACCGCCGTGATCACGCCTGCCGCCCCGCAAGGGCCATCGGAAAGGCAACATTCTTCACCACCCTCCGAAAAGGGACAGGAGTCCTCGGACGGAGAGTATGAGAGCGCACACGCCGAGATAGCGCTCGGCCTCTCTCCCGACACGGGCGAGATTCGGAGCACGGCCAAGGCCAAGATCGGAGCCGTCGTCCTAGTAGGCGTCGGTGGCCCGACTAGCACCCTCTCGCTGGCTCGGCACGCGGGCCTCGACCCGAACTGGACCGGCGTTCTGGTTCTCGTGTACTTGATACTCGCCGGCTGGCTTGCTCTGAAGCATCGCAAGCGGTAACTGAGCGGTGGGAGGCCCCGGTTCAGGTCGGCCGGGGCCTTCCGCTTCTGGAGATCAGCGGAACCTTCACCTCGCGCGTACGATCGATTCGACCTTGAGTGCCGCTTCCCTCGGGTCCTCGTGTTCCCAAATCCTCACGGTCACCCAACCTGCGGCCTCGAGCAAGGCATCGGTCTCCCGATCACGCGCGCGATTTTTTTCGACCTTGTCGGCCCAGTAAGCAGCGTTGGTAGCCGCCTTAGTGTGATGGTCCGGACAACCGTGCCAGAAGCATCCGTCAAGGAAGATCGCCACTTTGGCACGCGTGAAGACCAAATCCGCTGTACGCCTCACATCCGGGAGCGGCCGTACCGAGACTCGGTAGCGGAGTCCCAAGGCATGCACGGCGCGCCTGAGTGCCAGTTCCGGCTGGGTGTCGCGACCTCTGTTGGCTTTCATGCTCCTGCGGACGCCTGGACTCGAGGCGACGGTCGGCCGCACAATCATCATGGATACCACCGTAGGCTTATCCAGCGAGGCATACCGAGGTGAACAGGCTAAACCGCGCAGCGAGCACCGGAGCCGTTATCCTTGGCGGTCACGTCATCTCGACCGCCCGGAGCTGTCGTTGTGCTTCTCCAGGTTTCAAGCTTCCTGAGCATCCCGTCGGTAGGCGCCGACCAGCCGAATGCCGCACAGAGAACGTGCATCGCCAGACGAGGGGGGACAGCGTTCCCGATCTGCTGACCCACGTCCCTCCCTCTCCAAGGGTAGTCCCGCGGGAAGGTCTGGAGCTGGCCGGCTTCCAAGTAGCTAAAGCGAGGCAGCTCTTCTCCGTCATCGGAGACGACGCGGTTACGGAAAATCTTTCCGGTTACGGTGGCTGAGGGCTCGTTGTGGGCTCGACGGCCACGATCCTTCGGATCGCCCCCTGTGCCGTAGTTCGAGATCACGGAGAACCGGTAGGGGCGATCGAGCGCATCCTCCATCGTCACCCACGGCTCCAGGCTTGGATTGCCCTCATCCCGCCGCACGCCCTTGCGATAGGCCCGGTGAGTGGGACTGGGGAGGCTGACCGACTCAGCACCCAGGCGAGCGATGAGGACAGCCCGCTTGCGGGTTTGCGGGACGCCGTACATTTCCGTGCTCAACACATCGCAATCAACGGCGTACCCCTCGCCCTGCAAGGCCTTCGCGTAGGCCTCCCATACGGGCAGGACCGCCGGAACCTGCTCGAGAACGATGGCCTCGTAGGGGATCTTCCACAGGTCGATCGCCTCAAGCGCCCAGCGCAGCGGCTCGAGAACCAGGCCGGTCCGCTCATCACTCAGATTGTTGAGATCTTTCGCGATCACATCGCGATCTTCTCGATTGACCATTCGCTCGACGAAGCTCAGAACGTCATCAAGAGCCTTGCGACCAACACCGGTGCCAGCGACGGTGAACGTCTGACAAGGGGGGCCGCCGGCCAGCACGTTCGCATCGGGGAAGTCGGTAGGCCCGTAGCGGCGCACGTCATCTTCGACGGTCTCTAGGCCAGCCTTGCGTCGTGTCACACAGGCGGAGGCCTCCCACTCGAGGCCGACGGTCGGGACACCAAGCTTCTCCGCCGCCACATCAAGTCCACCGGGGCCAGCGAACAGGTCCACGATCTTGCGGGGTTGCACTTGATCTCCAGGTAGGTCGTTCGTTCCTGATTCCGCCGCAGGTTCCTCACGAGATCATCCACGTTGGGCGACGGCGGCGCCAGCAGCTACGCAGCGTATCGTGCGCCGCCGACGGCGTCCTCTGCACTCGCGACTCATCATCGCGGGTTTGTCCAGCGGGTGTGGCCATGAGGTGAGGACGGTGGGGCCGAGTAACCGTCGATCGTGTCGCGGTGGTGCTGGATCACTCGCCGGGTATGGAAGGCCTCGCCATCTTCAAGGCCGACGCTGGGTTGTTGTCGGCAAGCTTGAACAAGCACCCGAAGGGCCGGGTTGTCCGGTCCTTCGAAGACTGCGTCAGTCGGCTATCGGGTGGTTGAGCGGTTGCGGGTCCTGGCGAGTGCTTCGAGGGCGGTTTCGTCGGCGTCGGGGAGGGTGTGTAGGTAGCGCTCGGTTGTGGCGATGGAGGCGTGGCCGAGGCGTTCTTTGACTATCTGGAGGTCGGCGCCGCCGTTGAGGAGCCAGGAGGCGTGGGCGTGGCGTAGGTCGCGCATGGTCGGCCTGAAGTCGAGGCCGGCCGCGGCGATGGCCGGGTTCCAGATGTTGCGGCGGAACCAGTCGTTGGGGATGTGGCCGTCCGTCATGCGCGTGCGGAGCGGGCGTGGGTTGTCTTTGCCGTTGGCGCGGCGAGCGGCTCGGTAGAGGGAGAAGGCGCCTCGGCAGTAGTCGCAGCGGCAGCGGCCGGCGGTGTAGCCGCTGAGGGTGCCGTGGTTGTAGGTGCGGCCCTTCTCGTTGGGTTCGGTTCGGCCGAGTGTCTCCGGATCTGGGATCTCGGTGATGCGGGCGCGGGGCTTGTCCTGGGGCGGCATGTGGAAGAAGAGGTCGTCTCGGGTGAGGCGCGCAGCCCTGATGTGCTCTTCGAGCTTCTCGGTCATCTGAGCGCTGAGCTTGAAGCGGCGGTACTCCTTGTCCTTCGGGTAGTCCTTGACGAGGAAGTGGCCGCCCTGCGGGTGGAACTTCGGGTTGAGCTCCACGACCGTGCGGCTGACCGTGAGGATGCGCGTCTTGAGGTTGAGGTCCTTGGGACGCAGCTCGCTGAGTTCGCCCCAGCGGAGGCCGCTCTCGATCTCGGTCTCGGCGAGTAGCCGGAAGGTGCCTTCGGGGAGGGCGTTGTAGACGTCATCGAACTGCTCGGGCGTGACGATCTGGAGAGGCTTGCGCGCGATGGGCGGAGACTTCACCCCGCGGCAGGGGTGCAGGTAGGTGACCTGGTCGTCCAGTGCCGTGGTGAAGATGGCACTGAGGATGATCTTGTTGCACTGGATGGTCACGGGCTTCATGCCCTGGTTCTTGAGCTTGGCGATCCAGGCTCGGACGTGCTCGGGGAGGATGTCGACCATCCGCATGCCGCCGAACTCCGGCATGAGGTGCTTGTGGATGGCGTAGGTGTAGCCCTCCCGGGTGCTGGCCTCCATCTCGTGGTTCGGGAGCCAGGTGTTCTCGACGTAGTCTCTGAATCGCTGCCTTCCGCGGGCAGGTTCTCCGGTTCTACCTTCCGATACCTTCACTTCGGCGCGCTGCCATGCTTTGTCCGCTTCTTTCTTGCTCGCAAAGGTTCCAGCAGACCTTCGCTGGCCGCGAATGTCGTCGTAGTAGGCCGTGTAACGTGGCTTGCCTTCCTTACCCACTCTCTTGCGTGTCTGCCCCACGGGCTTCCCGCCTCCCAGGCTTGATCATCTGACCCTCGTTTGACCCCGGACTGCGAGTGATGGCGTGACCCTGGAGATCACGCGCTGGCAGCCGAACAGGCCATCTACCTGGGATTTTATCGAGATCCAGCGTTTTCTGCGAGCCACAGAAAACGTACAATATGCCCTTCGGGATGAAGAGGTCACAGGTTCAGATCCGGTTAATCTGGGAGGACATTTTTAAGCGGCCACGCCCCTAAAGGCTCCGAGAATTTCCGCGCGGTCCTTCGGTTAGGTTGTCGACGATGGGCGCAGTGTTGACGCACGGCATGCTGGACGGTTGGACAATGCGCTGATGGCGGCCAGAGTACTTATGGGATGTCGATAGGTATTCGTGGCCTTAATTGGTTAGCGGTGGTGCGTGACGGGGTGAGGTAGCAGCGTAAACGGTAATTTATGGGGCGCAGGGTGCCTCTTCCCGTACGTCACCACGCTTACATTGCCGCGGGCCAGAGCGGTGATGTACTGGGCCGCGGCGGTGGGCTCTTTGCACTGTGGTCAGCTACCGCGGACGAGCAGGGCGTGAGGTCGACGACGACGTCAGCTGGGCCGTCTTCCCAGCGTCGAGGGATCCTTGCTCGGTGACCACGCGTGTGGCGCTGCATTCGCCCAGCCTGGCTGGTGGGCTCGGGCGGGCGGAGACGTCCCTAGTTCGGCTGCATTTGGCTCTTGCAGTGGTCGACGATGCTGTGGATCTCTTTCTCGGAGACGTAGGCGTTCTGGAGGCGCATGGGCTTGCTCGCGCCCATCGGCAGGAACAGGGCGTCGCCCTGCCCGACGA
>NZ_JBEZJP010000235.1:0-12264 GCF_040653175.1 Actinomadura sp. NPDC048032 | reverse complement strand
CGCTGCTGACGCGGGCGCTGCTGAGGTCGCTGTCGCGGGCGGGGGCGCGGCCGGGTCCGCCGCAGCGGTCAGGAGGGGCGGGCCGGCCGGCGCCCGACGGGGTTCAGGAGCCCTGGGCGGTGACGGCCTTGCGGTACATGCCGCTGACGGTGGCGCGGCCCTTGGGCGGGATGGTGGCGAGGTACTGCACGAGGACGGTGGTGTCCAGGCGCGTCCGGGCCGTGGTGGACGGGGCGAGCCCGACGAGGTCGCCGCTCACGGCGAGCCTGCCCCGCTGGGCCGCCGAGTACGCCTCGTTCTGTTTGAGGACGTACCAGACGACGGCGCCGCGGTCCTTGGTGCGCAGCCCGTAGACCTTGTACTCGGCGGGGGAGAAGCGGGACGAGAGCGTGACGCCGCGCCCGGCGAGGGTCTTCTCGCCCGCCTTGAGCGCCTTGTAGGTCTCGCTGGTCTTCGCCCCGTCGGCCAGGACGGACGCCCCGGAGGCGCGGGGGCCTTCGGTGAGCAGTGCCGCGTGGGCCTTGGGGAGCTTCGCGGGGGCGACCGCGAGGTCTCCGGCGTCGGGGGCGACCGCGGTGGCGTACCCCTGCGGGTCGAGCGCGACGCGGCCGAGGGCGAGCTCGGACGGGTACGGGTCGGCGGCCAGCAGCCACGGCGCGTTCTGCCCGGCCCGGGTGAACAGCAGCGCGTGCCGCAGGGCCTGCTTGCCCCTGCCGCTGACGGTGTCGGCGGCGAACCAGTGCGGGTAGCCGGTGAGCCGCGGGATGTAGAAGGTCGTGTGGGTGAAGGCCACCCTGGGCGGACGCTGCCGGACGGCGCGGCGGAGCTTGAGCGCGGCGACGTCCATGGTGAGCTGCGGGTCGGTCTCGACCGTGCGCAGCGTCCTACCGCTGAATCTGAGCCCCGCCTGGTTCATCCCCGTGGCGAAGGACGCGAGCACCTGCTGCGCCTCCTCCTTGGTGAGGGCGGGCGCCCCCTGCGGCTTCCCCGGAGCCGCGGAGGAGGTGTTGCCGCCGGAGCAGCCGGTGCTCACGGCGGCGGCCAGCAGGCCGGGTAGGAGTATCGGAACGAGAGTGCGTGCTGCCATGAGGCCCCCCGAATGGCGACGTTGGTCCGGACCATCCGGCATCCTCGCAGAGTGATCATGTGATCACTCTGCGAACACGAAAGTCGGCGCGAAAAGGTGGGGGACCGCTCAGGGGACGATCTCGGGTCAGGCGCTCTCCTGCTGGCGCAGCCAGCGGATCTCGGCCTCGATGAACTCGTCGATGTCGCCGTCCAGGACCGCGGAGGTGTTGCCGACCTCGACGCCGGTGCGCAGATCCTTGACGATCTTGAAGGGGTGCAGCACGTAGTTGCGGATCTGCGTGCCCCAGCTCGTGGTGCCCTCGCCGCGAAGCGCGGAGAGCTCCTCCGCCTCCTCCTTGCGCTTGCGCTCCAGCAGCTTGGCCTGCAGCACGTTCATGGCCGTGGCCTTGTTCTGGAGCTGGCTGCGCTCGTTCTGGCAGGACACGACGATGCCGCTCGGGATGTGGGTGATCCGCACGGCGGAGTCGGTCGTGTTGACGCCCTGGCCGCCCGGCCCCGACGACCGGTACACGTCGATCCGCAGTTCGCTCTCGTCGATCTCGACGTGGTCGCTCTGCTCGACCACCGGCACGACGTCCAGGCCCGCGAACGACGTCTGCCGCCGGCCCTGGTTGTCGAACGGGGAGATCCGGATGAGCCGGTGGGTGCCGTGCTCGCCGCGCAGCGTCCCGTAGGCGTAGGGGGCCTTCACGGCGAACGTGGTCGACTTGATGCCGGCCTCTTCGGCGTAGGAGGTGTCGTAGACCTCCGTGGGGTAGCCGTGCCGCTCGGCCCAGCGCAGGTACATCCGCTGGAGCTGCTGGGCCCAGTCGGCCGCGTCGACCCCGCCGGCCTGCGCGTTGATGGTGACCAGCGCCTCGCGGGCGTCGTAGTCGCCCGACATGAGGGTGCGCACCTCGAGCTGCTGGACGGCCTTGTGCAGCGCGGCCAGCTCCTCGTCGGCCTCGGTGCGGGTGTCGGCGTCGTCCATCTCGCGGGCCATCTCGTACAGCGTGGCGGCGTCCTCCAGCCGCTGCCGCAGGCCCTCGACCCGGTTCAGCTCGCTCTCCAGGTACGACAGGCGGCGCGTCACGGCCTGCGCGCGCTCCTGGTCGCTCCACAGGTCGGGGTCGGCCGACTGCTCGCGCAGTTCGGCGATGTCGCGGCGCATGGTGTCGAGGTCCAGCACCTGCTCGATGCTGGACAGGGTCGAGGCGAGCTCCTTGAGCTGTTCTTCGGGTTCGATGCCTGCCACGGTCCGAGCCTATCGCCGTCCCGGCACTGCTTATCGCCTCGCGGCGGGCGGGCGGAGGTCCGGCCAATATCATGCGGGTGGCAGAATCACGGGCCGAGGAGGTCGGCCGAGGGCGGCCGGCCCTGAAATCTCGCTCCGGGGGACGGGTCTTTGCACAGCTTCCTGCGGGTGGTCGCGGCCGGGGCGCTGCTCACCCTGCTCACCGCCGCGGGCTGCACCGAGGGCAGGACGGAGGCGCGGCCGACCGTCACCATGCCCGAGACGTCCCCGCCCGCGCCGGTGGCGCTCACCCCCCAGGTCGCCGACCGGGCGTTCCGCTCCTACGTGACCGACGAGGACGTGGCCAGGGCCGCTGGCGACGAACGCCTCGCGCTGACGTGGACGTCCGACGGACAGTCGCAGCTGACCGCGGCGGAGTTCCGCAAGGCCGCCTACGACGGCGACCCGGTTCGGCGCTTCGTCTACGGCGCCCCCAAGCTCTACGTGCCGAAGCTGAGGGACGCCGCCTACCCGCAGTGGTTCGTGGTGTCGGTCGACCGTTCGGTCGTGGACCAGCCCAAGAGCAGGCGCAGGGCGCTGATGGGCTTCATCCTGCGCGGGCCGTCCGACCACTGGAAGCTCACGGTCGCGACCCTCCTGCAGGAGAAGGCGAAGGAGCCGAAGGTCGCGGTCGACGCCGCCGGGTACGCGACGGCCATGAGCGCGGAGGACGCGACCGTGCTGATACGTCCGCGCGACGTCGGCGGGATCCAGGCGACGATCGCCGCCGAGGGGCCGCGCAGCGTCGCCGCGAAGGTGATGCGGTCGAACCCCGCCACCACCGGCTTCTACCAGGACGCCAAGCGCGCGAGGAAGAAGGCCAGGAAGAAGGACATCACCTACACCGCCGTCTACACCGCGACGCCGTTCCCCTACTTCGGGCTGCGGACCGAGCACGGCGGCGGGCTGGTGATCTACTCGCTGTTCCGCAACACCTCGCTGATCGCCAAGGATCCCGGAACGCCGAAGCCGGAGATCCCGCAGGAGGCCGAGCACCTGCTCGACGGGACCGTCGAGGGCAACGAGGTCGACACCACGGCCACGCTGCACTTCGCCGCGTTCGACCCGCCGAAGGCCCGGAAGGGCGCCGCGCAGCCGAAGGCGCACATGGTCGCCGACGACGGCGCCGTGACCAAGGCGGGCACGCCGCCGATCAAGAAGCCGTGACGTGCCGGGGGCGTCGGCCCCGGTCAGCCGTAGACGCGCTGGAGGACGAGCGCCGCGAACAGGAGCGCGACGAGGATCGCCAGGACGACGGCGGGCGGCACGGACGGGCCGTGGTCGTGCAGCTCCGAGCGGGCCTCCCGGCAGGTGGGGCAGCGTCCCTCCACCACCGGGTGCGAGCACCGGGCGCAGATGAGATGTTCGCAGCTCATGTCGTGGGCCCCAATCTCCGACAACGGCACGCGGTCCGTGCGGGAAGCGTCGGCCTGTGTGGTCGTTCGTCCACCTATTAGGTATCTTTCGCCATCATCCAGCGTAGCCGGACTGTATGGTCGTTCCGGCAAGTCCGGGGGCTAGACGGTATAAAACGGCCGGACGTCGGGAGACGGTTCACATGGCACTGATCGGACGTCACGAACTGATCGGACGCGGTGCCGGCCCCGGGCGCCCGTACCACTGCGAGTGGGACGAGGTGGTCGCCTCTCCCCTCTACACTGCTCGAAGGCTCCGCGTCCCACCTGGCCGTGAAGCCGGGCGGCGCAGGCAAGGGGTCACGGAGGCTTCCGTGGCCGCGGGCCGGCCCGCTCCCCAACCCCTACAGCGAACCGCCGTGATGCAGCCGTGATCCATTTCGACAACGTCACCAAGGTCTACCCGAGCCAGAACCGACCCGCCCTGCAGCATGTGAACGTCGCCATCGAGAAGGGCGAGTTCCTGTTCCTGGTGGGCCCGTCCGGCTCCGGTAAGTCGACCTTCCTGCGCCTCGTCCTGAAGGAGGAGCGTCCTTCCCAGGGTCACGTGCACGTGGCGGGCAAGGACCTGAGCAGGCTGAGCAACTGGAAGGTGCCGCACCTGCGCCGCAGGATCGGCTGCGTCTTCCAGGACTTCCGCCTCCTGCCCAACAAGAACGTCTTCGAGAACGTCGCGTTCGCCCTCGAGGTGATCGGCAAGCCGCGGCGCTTCATCGGCAAGGTCGTTCCCGAGGTCATCGACCTGGTCGGCCTGGAGGGCAAGGCCCACCGGATGCCGGACGAGCTGTCCGGCGGCGAGCAGCAGCGCGTCGCCATCGCGCGGGCCTTCGTCAACCGCCCGATGATCCTGCTCGCCGACGAGCCGACGGGGAACATCGACCCCGCGACCTCGATCGGCATCATGAAGGTGCTGGACCGCATCAACCGGACCGGCACGACCGTCGTGATGGCCACCCACGACGCCGCCATCGTCGACGCCTTCCGCAAGCGCGTCGTCGAGCTGGAGGACGGCCGCGTCGTCCGCGACCAGTCGCGCGGCGTGTACGGCCAGGCGTACTGACACGGGGCGCGCTGGCACAGGCGTACCGACACAGGCGTGCCGACAAGGGCGCACTGACATCTGAACCATCGATTCCCGCCGGGTCGTAGGAAACCCCGAGGGGTGCCCGAAAGGAAGCCGCCCGCCGCGTCCCGCGGCGCCCCGGCTCCCGGCCCAGCAACGGCGATCAAGGACAGCGAGGCATGCGCGTACAGTTCGTTCTCCAGGAGATCTGGATCGGTCTCCGCAGGAACATGACGATGACGATCTCCCTCGTCATCACCGTCGCCATCGCCATGGCGCTCTTCGGCACCGGGCTGCTCCTGCGGCAGCAGGTCTCCGCGTCCAAGAGCTACTGGTACGACAAGATCGAGGTCTCGATCTTCCTGTGCGCGAAGACGAGCTCCAACCCCGTCTGCCAGAAGCAGGACGTCACCGAGCAGCAGCGGGAGACGCTCAAGGCGCAGCTGCAGAAGATGCCGCAGGTCTCGGATGTCCAGTACGAGAACAAGCAGCAGGCCTACGCCCGCTTCAAGGACCGCTTCGCCGGCTCGCCCGGGTTCGTGGAGAGCACCCGCGAGGGCGACATCCCCGACTCGTTCCGGGTCAAGCTGAAGAACCCGGAGGAGTACAAGGCGGTCGCGCAGGCGATGCTCAACCAGCCCGGCGTCGACTCGGTCATCAACGAGCAGGAGATCCTGAAGCGGTTCTTCCGGATCCTGAACGGACTGCAGGTCGCCGCGCTGACGATCGCCTTGATCCAGGTGATCGCCGCGGTGATGCTGGTCGGCAACACCGTCCGGCTGTCGGCGTTCAACCGGCGCCGGGAGACCGGGATCATGCGGTTGGTCGGGGCGTCCAACACCTATATCCAGCTGCCGTTCATCCTGGAGGGCGCGATCGCCGGGCTGATCGGCGGCCTGTTCGCGTCGGTGCTGCTGATCTTCAGTAAGAAACTCCTGGTCGACCGGTTGGCGGGGGACGTCCAGCTCGTCAGCCAACTCGGCTGGAGCGTGGTGATCCTCGTCATCATCGTGTCGATCTGCTTCGGCGTCCTGCTGTGCGCCGTCTCCTCGTTCCTGACCCTGCGCAGATACCTGCGAATCTGACGCCTCCGCCGGATCCGGCCCAACCGCCGGATCCGGGCCGTGGCGCCGCCCTACACTTGCCGCATGGTCGTCCCCTCCGCGCCCCCGTCGCGTCCGTGTCCCCGCTGAGCAGGAGACGGGGCGGCGTGCTGCGCGGCGCGGCCGTCGCGACGGCGATCGTCTGCGCCTACGGCGCGGGGGTCGTGAGCGGCTCGGGCTCCGATCGGCACGCGGCCGTCGCCGGGGGCGGCTCCGTCCTCGACGAGGCCGCCGTGAAGATCGGCGGACGGGCCGCGCGGCCCGTCGACCGCGGCGCCCTCGACCGCGCCGCCATCGAGGGCATGCTGCGCGGGCTCGGCGACCGGTGGGCGCACTACTACTCGGCCCGCGAGTACGACGACGTCGAGGGCCGCCTCACCGGCCGCTACAGCGGCGTCGGCCTGTGGCTCGGCCGCGAGGACGGCGACTCCCGCGTGCTGGTGGCGAGCGTCCAGCCCGGCACCCCCGCCGCCCGCGCCGGCGTCCAGGCCGGCGACGTCGTCGCCCGCGTCGGCGACGCCTCCGTGACCGGCTGGGACATCTCCCGCGTCGCCGAGGCGCTGCGCGGGCGTCCGGACGAGACGGTCGAACTCACCGTGGAGCGCGAGCGTCGAACCAGGAGATTCCACCTCGTCCGCACGAAGGTCTCTGGAGGGGACGTCACCGTGACCGAGCTTCCCGAGCGCGCGCGGATGATCCGGGTAGGCGCCTTCACCCGCGGGACGGGCCGGCAGGTCCGCGCGGCCGTGACCGGGCGCTCGCCCGCGGGCGGCGTCCTGCTCGACCTGCGCGGCAATCCCGGCGGGCTGGTGGACGAGGCGGTCGAGACGGCGTCGGCGTTCCTGGCGGACGGCCCGGTCGTGACCTACGAGCCGCGCGGCAGGCCCGCCGAGCGGCGCGCCGTCACCGCCCCCGGCGACGCCCGCACCCCGCTCGTCGTGCTCGTCGACGCGGGCACCGCGAGCGCCGCGGAGATCGTCGCGGGCTCCCTGCGCGACCGCGACCGCGCGGTGATCGTAGGATCGCGTACGTACGGGAAGGGCTCGGTGCAGGAACCCCTCCGGCTCGCCGACGGGTCGGTCATCGAGCTGACCGTCGGTCGCTACCGCACCCCGAGCGGCCGTAACCTCGACGGGGTCGGCATCGAACCCGACGTGGAGGTCTCCGCCGACCGCCCCGCGAAGGCGGCCGAGCGACGCGCCCGGACGGTGCTGCACGGCCTCGACGCGGCGATGCCGGGCTGAAGACGACGACGCGGGACTGAGGACTGAGGACGTGGCACGGGACACCGGGCGGAAGAACGACACCGGGCGCAAGCTCATCGCCCAGAACAAGCGGGCCCGGTACGACTACCACATCGACGACACGTGGGAAGCGGGCATGGTGCTGATGGGCACCGAGGTGAAGGCCCTGCGCGCCGGCCGGGCGTCCCTGGCCGACGGCTTCGCGCACGTGCGCGACGGCGAGGTGTGGCTGGAGAACGTCCACATCCCCGAGTACACGCAGGGCACCTGGACCAACCACGCCCCCCGCAGGCGCCGCAAGCTGCTGCTGCACCGCCGCGAGATCCAGAAGATCATCGCGAAGTCGGAGGAGCCGGGCTGGACGCTGATCCCGCTCTCCCTGTACTTCAAGGACGGGAAGGCCAAGGTCGAGATCGGCCTGGCCCGTGGTAAGAAGACCTACGACAAGCGCCAGGCCATCGCCAAGCGGGAAGCCCAGCGGGAGATGCAGAAGGCTGCGGCGGCCCGGTTCAGGAGACGGTGAAGGGTGTCGATGACGAACCGAGGCCGGAGGCGGGCCCGTGCCGGGGCCCGGAGGCCGCTGCTTTCGCCCGCGCGCCGCCGGGCGGTCGCTCTGGCGGCCTGCGGCGCGCTGGTCGGGACGATGACGACCGGGTGCTGGGCCGAGCCGTCGGCGATGCCCGCCGTCCGCGACTTCCTCATCGCCTGGCAGGTCGGCAACTATGAGGCCGCGGCCGGGCGGACCGTCGGCGCCGACCGCCGGCAGGTCGAGGACGCGCTCGGCCGCGTCCGGCAGCAGCTCGACGCGGCGTCCCTGCGGCTGTCGCTCGGCACCGAGGTCGAGGGCTCCGGCGTCGACCAGATCGTCAAGAAGGGCGACGAGGCCGACGCCCGCTTCACCGTGAAGATCGACCTGGGTGAGAACGGGCAGCCGTGGGAGTACCCCGGCCTGATGCACCTGCGCCGCGTCGGCGGCAAGTGGAAGGTCGTCTGGGACCCCTCCATCATCAACACCAAGCTGAAGCCGGGGCAGCGCCTCGCCGTGGTGACGCAGGTGCCGAAGCGCTCCCCGATCACCGACACGCAGGGCCGCTCCGCGCTGCGCGAGATCGGCGCCTACCAGGTCGGGGTGTTCCCCGGGCAGCTCGCCGACCCGCAGAAGACCATCGACCAGCTCGCCAAGCAGACCAAGATCGACGGCGGCCGGCGGCTGGACTCCGAGCGCCTCCTCGGCCGCGTCCGGTCGGCCCCGCCGCAGACGTACCTGCCGCTGCTGACCCTTCAGGTCCCCGCGCACAACGCGCTGATCCAGCGGCTCACCCACATCCCGGGGCTGCAGTTCCAGGGCGTCCGCGCGCCGATCGCGCCCGCGTACGCCCCCGAGCTGATCGGCAACCTCGGGCCCGCCACCGCCGACCGGCTCCAGCAGGTCGGCGCCCCCTACCAGCCGGGCGACACGATCGGCGTCAGCGGCATCCAGCTGCTCCAGCAGCGCCGTCTCGCCGGGACGCCCACGGTCAGCGTCGTCGCGCAGGACGAGACCGGCAAGAGCACCGAGCAGCTGCGCTCCTGGCCCGGCCAGGAGCCGCAGCAGGTCCAGACGACCCTCGACCCCGTCTACCAGCACCACGCCGACGACGCCCTGGCCGCCCTGCAGTTCCCGGCGTCCATGGTCGCCGTGCGGCCGAGCACCGGCGAGGTGCTCGCCGTGGCCAACCACGGCACGGGCGGCCAGAACCTCGCCTTCGAGGGCCACTACCCGCCCGGCCTGACGTTCGGGATCGTGTCCGCGCTGGCGCTGTTCTCCCAGGCCGGCATGAAGCAGTCCACCGAGACCACCTGCCCCGGCACCGTCACCGTCGGCGGCAAGACGTTCACCAACAAGGCCCGCCCCGACAGCAGCTTCGCCAACCACTTCGCCGCCTCCTGCAAGACGACCCTCGCGCAGCTCAGCGGCAAGGTCGACGCCCAGACCCTCCTCCGCGAGGCGGCGCAGCTCGGAATCGGCAAGAACTGGGGCCTCGGCGTCCCCGCCTTCACCGGCTCCGTTCCGGCGCCCGCGAACGACGGCGACAAGGCCGCGGCCATGGTCGGCGAAGGCGCCGTCCAGGTCAGCCCGCTGGCGATGGCCATGGTGGCCGCCGCCGCCTACAGCGGCACCTGGCGCCCGCCCTACGTCCTCAAGGACCCGTCCACGACGGCCCAGGCGCCGCAGGCCCAGAGCCCGCCGTCGGAGTCCATCTCGAACCTCAAGAGGGTCCTGAGCCGCACTGCGTCCCGGGGCAACGCCCGCGGCGCCCGCGTGTCCGGCGACGTCGTCGGCGTCGCCGCCCTCACCACCTACAACGAGGGGGGCCGTCCCAAGACCGTCTCCTGGTTCGTCGGGTCCAGCGGCGACCGCGCCTTCGCCATCGCCGTCGAGGGCGTCGTCAACACCCCGGCCCTGGCGGCGAAGTTCCTCGGCGGTTAGGCCCTTTGTCAGCTCTTTACGCACGGGACGCAACCAACCCGCCCCCCGCGTGCGTCTTTACGGGTGACTGAGCCACCGCTTGGGGGGTTGCGGACTCAGTCGCCGTGATGAGACCAGAGCCTCGTCTCGGGGGAGGCTCTGCCGTCCGGGCCGGCCCGACCCTGCCGGTCGACCCCGGTGGACGCGACATCGTTCGCGTCCACCGGGGTTCACGTGTGTCCGGGGGAATCACGTTGCCCTCGCACGCGTTATCCTTGTAGCGTCATCGTGCGGACGTCCTCGGACGGACGCTTTGACAATTGAACATGGGGGTGACCGGCTTCGACTTCGGTCGTTCGAGCCAGGGGAAGCGGGTCGAGGGTTGCTGTCGTGACCTCGTAAATCCTGTGACAGCAAACCAATAACTGCCAACAAGAAGCAGTCCGAGTTCGCCCTCGCCGCCTGAGCGAGGAGCGAACTCTGTCAGCCCGGGCGCGTCTCCGTCCCGGGGTCTGGCATCGCTAGGAGACTCCACCTTCCGGTCCGGTCGCGGGCCCGGTAGGGACATCTAACAGCGACTGAGTCCGTCGGCGACACGCCTGCGTGAGCGCCGGGACTGAGAAAACGCTAAGCAGGCTGCACCCGGAGAAGCCCTGACCCATCACCGAAGGACGCGGGTTCGATTCCCGCCACCTCCACGGCACACGAAGCCGCCGACCAGACGAGTTCTGGTCGGCGGCTTTTTGCATGAACGAGCAGACGCCCCTCGCTCCAGGTGTGGAGGGAGGGGCCATCGGGGAGCTTGCCGGCGTGGACGTACGGGTTACCGGGGTCGTCATCGAGGACGGCCGGATTCTGCTGCTGGACCAGGACACCGACACCGGGCGGTCGTGGTCGTTGCCGGGCGGCAAGGTGGAGGAGGGCGAGCCGCTGGCCGATGCGCTGGTCAGGGAGATGCGGGAGGAGACCGGCGTCGAGGTCGAGGTCGGTCGGCTGCTGTACGTCTGCGATCACATTCGCGGTGGCGCGCACGTCCTGCACATCACCTTCGAGGCGCGCCGCGTGGGCGGCGCGGCCGGGGTCGTGGCCGGGACGGCCGACTCCCGGCCGATCCGCGGAGTCGAGTTCGTGGGGCTCTCCGACCTGGTGGGGCTCGGTTTCGGCGACCGGTTCGCCGCCCTCGCGAGGGCCGGTTTCCCCGGAGCCGGCTCCTACATGGGCGCCAAGAGCAACATCGGCCTCTGACTCCGGCGAGCACGAGAGCCGCCGGGATCCCCGGTGGAAGCCCCGTCACTACAAAAGAACATCCTTGTACGAGTGTTGAGGACGTCGGTAGGTTCGCCGGTGTGACACGTGCACCGGAGACGGCCCCCAGACGGCTGGTCGGCGGGCGGTACCGGCTGGTCGAGACGCTGGGGCGCGGCGGGTTCGGCCTCGTCTGGAGGGCGCGGGACACCGTCCTCGGGCTCGACGTGGCGGTCAAGGAGATGCGGCCGCCCGCCGCCGAGCTGACCGAAAGGGTCGCGCGCGCCACCCGCGAGGCGCGCAACGCCGCGCGGCTGCGCGAGCACCCGAACATCGTCAGCGTGCACGACGTCGTCGTCGAGGACGGCCTTCCCTGGATCGTCATGCAGCTCGTCGACGGGCACTCGCTGCACGACCGGATCGCGCGGTCCGGCCCCCTGCCCGCCGCCGGGGCCGCACGCGTCGCCGCCGGCCTGCTGGACGCGCTGGAGACGGCGCACGCCGCCGGAATCGTCCATCGGGACGTGAAGCCGGCGAACGTGCTGCTCACCCCCGGCGGGGACGCCGTCCTCACCGACTTCGGCATCGCCGTCCATCACGCCGACACCACGCTCACCGCGACCGGCGCGTTCATCGGGTCCCTGGAGTACATGGCTCCGGAGCGCATCGACGGGAACGACGATCCCGCCTCCGACCTGTTCTCCCTCGGCGCGACGCTCTACCACGCCGTGGAAGGCGTATCCCCGTTCCGCCGCGACACCACCTCCGCCACGCTGAAGGCCGTCATCAACGACCCTCCGGCGCCGCCGGGGCGCGCCGGGGGGCTCACCGGGCTCATCACCCGCCTCCTGGCCAAGGAGCCCGGCGAGCGTCCGACGATCTCCGAGGCGCGCGTTCTGCTCGCCCGGGCGGCCGGACCGGAAGGCCCGGGCCTCCGGGACCCGGGCCAGTCCGAGCGTGCGACGGTCACCGAGGTCCGCCGGCCGCCCGCCGAAACGAACGACGGCCGCACACGGGTCGGCGACGGGGCATCGTGGTGGAGCCGGGCTTCGACCGTCCGCCAGACGGCCGTGGCGGTCGCCGTGGTCGCGGGCCTGCTCGGGCTGGCCATGGTCGTCGGCCGCCAGGTCTACGGGCGGCCGGCCGCCGACGCCACGATCGGTGACTGCGTGTACCTCTCCGGCGACTCCGACTTCGGGTTCGGCACGAAGGAGGGGGACTGGTACCAGACGCCGTGCGGCCTGCGGTTGGCCAAGGGCACGGCCTACAAGGTCGTCGGCCAGACGGCCGACGACCCCGACGACCCCGACCGGGAGGATGCCACCCACGGCTGCAAGTACTACTCGGGCTGGAACAGCAGCGCGATGGTCAAGACGTTTCTCG